>JAEYTM010000050.1 GCA_023434015.1 Pseudomonadota bacterium
GCCAGGGACGCCGCCCCTGCGGCGATCATGACAAGGCGAAAGAGGGACTGGCGGGTCACGGCAAACCTCATGGATGCAGCCCGTCCCGGAGCCGCCTTCATGGTTAAGCATCGCCTAAGAAGTTTGCACGGCGGTTAACCGCCAACTGTGGAGCCCGCTCCCCACGCCTGCTATAGGCGCGGTCCCGGACGGGTGGCCGAGTGGTTTAAGGCAGCGGTCTTGAAAACCGCCGTAGGTGTGAGCCTACCGTGGGTTCGAATCCCACCCCGTCCGCCAGAGCGCGGAGATGGGAGGCTCGACGCCGCCCCGGCCCAGCGCAGCTGGGCCTGTCCGCTTCCGGATCGAAACTCTGGGTTGTGCGTTCCACGTGGGTTGGGCGTGGAGGCAGAGTGACTCTAGGCGATCTCAAGGCGCGACTGAGCGGTCGTCCGTCGAACCCCTTCTTCCAGGGCGTGCCGTCATCGGAACGTGTCCGCAAGCGCTACCTCATCGGCACCTCGGCGCGGTCAGGCAGCACCTATCTGTGCAGCCGCCTGTGCGACTCCGGCGCCCTGGGCTTTCCGATGGAGTTCATCAACGAGAGCTACATCTACGAGTTCGAGCGGGTGTTCCCCAACCCCAGCCTGGACGACTACGAGCGCTATCTCGCCAGCCACTTCTGTTCGGCCGACGGCGTCTTCGGCATCAAGTCGGACTACTATCGCTTCGAGGAGGCGCTGCGGCTGGGGCTGCTGCGCTCGCTGCTGCAACCGCTCGACCTGGTGATCCACCTGTGGCGGGAGGATTATGTCGCCCAGGCCGTCTCCTTCCACCTCGCGAAGGAGACCAATGTCTGGCACTCCCGGGACCTGTTCGGACGCGACCTGGAGGAACTGCACGCGCAGGTCCCCTACTGCGCCCGCGCCATCAAGGAACACGCCCGTTCGATCGTGAACCAGGAGTACTGGTGGCGCTGGTACCTGCGGGTATCCGGGGTTCCGGGGATCGACCTGTCCTATGAAAGCTTGCTGACCGATGTCGGCGGAGCGATCCGGCGGCTGTCGGAGGCGCTGGAGGTCGATGCTCCGCCGACGCCGACGTCCTCGCGCGTCATCTCCCGCGCCACCAGCGAGGTCAGCCGCTCGTGGTGCGAGCGGTTCCGCGACGAATGCGACGACTTCGTGGACTTCTGGGACGAGTACCGCGGCCTGATCACCGCTCACTAGCGGCCGTCAGACCGGCTTCAGCGCCTCGTGGCGGCCCGCCGGCAGCTCGACCGCGATCCGGTCGCCGGGCGACACGTCGCCGCCCGCCAGCACGATGGCCATGACGCCGGCCTTGCGGATCAGGGCGCCGTCGGGCGCGCGATCCAGGCACGCGGCCATCAGCCCCGGCTGCAGCTGGTCGAGCTGGTAGCAGGGATTGCGCAGGCCGGTGATCTCCACCACGGCCTCGTCGCCAAGACGCAGGCGCGCACTCTTGGGCAGGCCGAGCAGGTCGACTCCCCGCGTCGTGACGTTCTCCCCCATCAGTCCCGGCGAGACCGGAAACCCCGCGGCGGCCAAGGCCTCGTGCAACTCGGCATGCATGAGATGGACCTGGCGGATGTTCGGCAGGGTCGGATCACGCCGCCAGCGGCTGCGGTGGCGCACGGTCGGTCCGCAATGGGCGTCGCCCTCGACGCCCTGCCCCGCGAGCAGGCGGATCGACAGGGCGTTGACCTTCTTCACGCCGTGCTTGGCCTTGAGGCTGACGGCGACGACCGTTCCGCTCAACCGAGGCGCCTCGCGTGCCAGCGCAGATGGTCTTCCATGAAGGTGGAGATGAAATAGTAGCTGTGGTCGTAGCCCGGCTGCCGGCGGAGCGTCAGCGGAATTTCCGCCGCGGCGCACGCCGCCTCCAGCAGGTCGGGCCTGAGCTGCACATCCAGGAAGCTGTCCGCCTCGCCCTGGTCGACGAGGATTTCAGCCAGGCGCGCGCCGTCCTCGATCAGCGCCGTGGCGTCGTGGCGGCGCCAGGCGTCGCGCTCCGGACCGAGGTAGCCGCCCAGCGCCTTTTCACCCCAGGGACAGCGCATCGGCGAGGCGATCGGCGCGAAGGCCGAGACGCTCTTCCATCTGTCGGGCGTCTTCAGGGCGAGCGTCAGGGCCCCGTGACCGCCCATGGAATGGCCCGTGATCCCCTGACGGCCCATGTCGGCCGGGAAGTTCGCCGCGACGACCTCCGACAGTTCGCCGACGATGTAGCTCTCCATCCGGAAATGCTTCGCCCACGGCGCCTGGCTCGCGTCGAGGTAGAAGCCCGCGCCCTGGCCGAAGTCGTAGGCCGGGTCGTCGGCGACCCCCTCCCCACGCGGGCTGGTGTCCGGGGCCACGAAGATCAGGCCGAGCTCGGCGCAGACGCGCTGGAACTGGCCCTTCTCGGTGACATTGGCGTGGGTGCAGGTCAGGCCCGACAGGTACCAGACGACCGGACAGGGCCCCTGCTCGGCCTGCGGCGGCAGGTAGACGCTGAACACCATCGGCGTACCCGTCTCGCGGCTGTCGTGCCGGTAGACGCCCTGGACCCCGCCGAAGCTGCGGACGGTGGATACGGTCTCCACCTTAATAGACCACCACGCTGCGGATGCTTTCCCCCGCGTGCATCAGGTCGAAGGCCTTGTTGATGTCCTCCAGCGGCATGGTGTGGGTGATCATCGGGTCGATCTCGATCTTCCCCTCCATGTACCAGTCGACGATCTTCGGCGTGTCGGTTCGGCCGCGCGCGCCGCCGAAGGCGGTGCCCTTCCAGACCCGACCGGTGACCAGCTGGAACGGCCGGGTGGCGATCTCCTTTCCGGCCTCCGCCACGCCGATGATGATGCTCTCACCCCAGCCGCGGTGGCAGGCCTCAAGCGCCTGACGCATGACCACGGTGTTGCCCGTCGCGTCGAAGGTGTAGTCGGCTCCGCCGTCGGTCAGTTCGACCAGATGCGGGACGATGTCCCCGGAAATGGCCTTGGGGTTCACGAAGTGGGTCATGCCGAAGCGGCGGCCCCATTCCTCGCGGTCGGGATTGATGTCGACGCCCACGATCATCGAGGCGCCCACCAGCTTCAGCCCCTGGATGACGTTCAGGCCGATGCCGCCCAGGCCGAACACCACGGCGGTGGCGCCCGGCTCCACCTGGGCGGTGTTGACCACCGCGCCCACGCCGGTGGTGACGCCGCAGCCGATGTAGCAGGCGGTCTCGAAGGGCGCGTCCTTGCGGATCTTCGCCACCGCGATCTCCGGCAGCACGGTGAAATTCGAGAAGGTCGAGCAGCCCATGTAATGGGCGATGGCCTGGCCCTTGTAGGAGAATCGGCTGGAGCCGTCGGGCATCAGCCCGATGCCCTGGGTGGCGCGGATGGCGGTGCACAGGTTGGTCTTGCGTGACAGGCAGCTTTTGCACTGGCGGCATTCCGGCGTGTAGAGCGGGATCACGTGATCGCCGACCGCCACGCTGGTCACACCCGGCCCGACCTCGACGACGACGCCAGCTCCTTCATGTCCGAGGATCGACGGGAAGATCCCCTCAGAGTCCAGGCCGTCGAGAGTGTAGGCGTCGGTGTGACAGACCCCAGTGGCCCTGATCTCCACCAGAACTTCGCCGGCGCGGGGCCCCTCCAGATCGAGCTCGACGATCTCCAGCGGCTTCCTGGCTTCGAAGGCGACGGCGGCGCGGGTCTTCATGGGGAGGTCCTCTGGCGGTGAATCGCCGCGACCATTTCCCATGCTGGCGGCAAAGTGAAGGCCTGGAAGGCGCCTGCGGCCACGAGGCCGGCAACAGGGCGGCGCCGTCGGCGTTAAGTCGGCATGAGCGAACCCGACCGCCTGCCGCCCGCCGAACTCGAGATTCTGCTCGCCGCCCTCGCCGGGCCGTGCCGCGACCCCGATCCCGAACGTCGGGCTCTGCAGCGGAGACTTTGCGAACGGCGGTTGCTGGAGCGCACCGGCGAGGCGTTCGGGCTTACGCGGTACGGCTGGGAACAGATCAAGGCGGAGCGACGCGGCAGCCCGCACCGCGCCGGCTGAAGGGCCGCCGGTTTGGTCTTGGCTGACAGTCTGTTGTATGCGCGGCCGATGCCGCCCGAAGAAATCCTCGTCGACGCCCGTGGCCACCGCTGTCCGGTCCCGACCCTGAGACTGCGGCGCGCGCTGGAGGCCGCCGCCTCTGGGTCCCGCCTGCGTCTTTATGCCGACGACCCCATGGCGAGGATCGACGTTCCGCACTTCGCCGCCCAGGCGGGGGTGGAGATCCTCGATCGCGACGACGCCGACGGCGTGCTCAGCTTCCTGGTCCTGAAACCTTAGGCCTCGTCCCCGACCGTGGGGACGCCTGTCGCCGGTCAGCGCCGATGGCGATCTCGACCTCCGTGGCCAGGGCGCCGCCGAAGAACAGGGCGTTCACCGTCCACGACAGCCAGATCAGGAAGATCACCACGGTGGCGATCGAACCATAGGTGGCCCCCAGGTGGGCTATCTGTTCGACGTAGACGGCGATCCCCCAGGAGGCGAACAGGCAGAGGGCCGCGGCGGCCGCGCCGCCCAGGATCGACGCGAACCAGGCCACCGGCCGACGGGACATGGCGAAGCGATAGACGAAGCTCATGCCCAGCGTCAGGCCGGCGCTGCCCCAGGTCCATTCGCTGTACAGCCACCAGGCCCCACGCAGGGGACGCAACTCGAACATCTCGCCCATGATCCGCAGGCCGAAGAACAGCGACGAGACCACCGCCATCATGGCGAAGGCCGCGATCAGCACCGCCAGGGCGAGCAGGTTGAAGCTGACGAAGCCCCGCTGCTCCGGCTCGTCATGGATGAACGACAGGCCCGCCAGCAGCGCCTTGAATCCCCGGTGCGCGGCATAGCCGCCGATGACCAGGGCGACCCCGCTCTGGAAGGACACGGTCTCGCTGGGAGCCTGCAACAGGCGCATCAGCTCGTTCTGAAAGATCAGCCGGGCGGCGTCGGGCATCAGCCGCGCCACCATCTCCGCCTGGCGCGCCGCCTGGCCCGGATCGGAAAGCAGGCTGTAGAGGCCGATGCCGATGGCCAGGGCCGGGAAGATCGCCAGCATCGCGAAGAAGGAGACGCCGCCCGTATAGAGCATCACGTCCCGGCCCCACATCCGGGTCAGCGCCTTGCCGACGATGCCCAGGGCCCTGCGCAGCCAGTGGATCGGGTCCCACTCGACCTCGCGCCACCGCTGCAGATTCACCGGGAACTTCATCGGCCGGGAAAGTGAGGAACGTCGCCCACCCTGGCAAGGCCCTGAAAGCGGAAACGGCGCGCCACCGGTTGAGGGT
>JAEYTM010000065.1 GCA_023434015.1 Pseudomonadota bacterium
GGCCAGGACGGCGCCCGTATAGGCGGACGGCGCCAGGGCCGCCTCGCCTTCCAGCCGCAGCAGGGTCGCGGGCGAGCCCGCCAGCAGCCGCGCCTTCGCCTCCGCCGGCTCGCCGGCGCCGGCGATCACCACCGTGCGGCCGGAGAGGGGGAAGAAGGCCGGGAAGGCGTCCACGCGGCCTCCGGCGGCTACTTCAGCGTCTTGAGGTGGGCGATCAGGGCGGCGCGGTCGTCGGCGCTGCGCACCGGCACCATCATCTTGGTGCCCGGAGCGAACTGACCGGGCGCGGCGAGCCACTTGTCGAGGTTGGCGTCAGTCCAGTTGCCCGACTTCTTCTTGAGCGCGTTGGAATAGCTGTAGCCCGGACGGCTGGCGATCTTGGCGCCCGCGACACCCGTGAGGGCCGGGGCCATCGGGGTGGTCTTGGCCTGGTGGCACGACTTGCAACGCTGGTTGAAGACGGCGGCGCCGTCGGCAGCGACGGCCGGTTGGGCGAGCAGGCCCAGGGCCAGGGCGGCGATAGCGTAGCGAAGCATAGTGTCTCCTGAGGAAGGACGCGGGAAACTAGCGTTAGTTAATGGGGTGCGCCATTCGGGCGAGGGGCATACGGTCGGGTCGGAACAGCGTTGGGCTCTCACTAAGTGATCGGTCGAGGGGTGTAGAGATGGCGAAGCTCGATGTGAACGGCAAAAGTTTCGAAGTTGAGGCTGGTCCCGACACCCCGCTGTTATGGGTGCTCCGAGATGAACTGGGGCTGACAGGTTCGAAATACGGCTGCGGCGTCGGTCAGTGCGGCGCCTGCACGGTGCTCGCCGACGGCGCTCCGGTCCGCTCCTGTTCGGTCCCTATTTCGGCGTTGGCCGATGCGAAGATCGCCACGATCGAGAGTCTTGGAGGATCGCATCCCCTTCAACTCGCCTGGGTGAGGCATGACGTGCCCCAGTGCGGCTACTGCCAGTCGGGCCAGCTGATGAGCGCCGTGGCCCTGCTGGCGGCGACGCCCGATCCGTCCGACGAGGACATCGACGCGGCCATGGACGGCAACATCTGCCGCTGTGGGACATATCAGCGCATTCACGCCGCCATCCGCGACGCGGCGACCGCCGCCGTCCCGCCCATCGCGGTCGATCCAGCTCCGCTCGCCGTTCCGGCGGCCAAGGCCTGAGGGAGACCTGGCATGTCCCGGCATCTGAAAGACATTTCCCAGGGAGCCACCCGCCGCGAGGCCCTCGCGGTGGGCGCGACCCTGGCCGGCGGCGCCCTGCTCGTCGCCTGTTCTCCCGGCGACCTGATGAGCATCGGGGCGAAGACCGAGACCGGCGCCTTCGGTCCCTTCCTGAGATTTTCTCCGGACGGCTGGGTCACCGTCGTGTCCAAGCACATCGAGTTCGGCCAGGGGAGCCACGTGGGACTGGCCGCCATCGTCGCCGAGGAACTCGACGCGGACTGGTCGAGGGTCCGGGTCGAACAGGCGCCGGCCAACGCCAGGCTCTATGCCAACAATCTGATGGGCGTGCAGGGCACCGGCGGATCCTCGTCGATCTCCAATTCCTGGACGCAGCTGCGCACCGCCGGCGCCTCGGCCCGGGCGATGTTCGTCGAGGCCGCCGCCGCCAAATGGAACGCGCCGGCCGGGGAGATCACCGTCCGTGACGGCGTCGTCGCCCACCCCGCCTCCAACCGCCAGGCGAGTTTCAGCGACCTGCTGGCCGACGCAGCCAAGGTCGCGCCGCCCCAGGCCCCGGCGCTGAAGGATCCGAAGGCCTTCACCCTGATCGGCTCCGACCGGGTGCGGCGCAAGGACTCGCTGGCCAAGAGCACCGGCGCCGCCCGGTTCACCCAGGACGTCCGGCTGCCTGGCATGCTGACCGCCATGGTGGCGCACGCCCCGCGCTTCGGCGCCAAGGTCGCCTCGTTCGACGCCACCGCGGCCAGGGCGGTTGCGGGGGTGGTCGCGGTTCACGAGATTCCGACCGGCGTGGCGGTGGTGGCCGAGGACACCTGGTCCGCCCGCCAGGGCCGCGACGCCCTGAAGGTGACCTGGGACGAGTCCGAGGCCGAGACCCGAAGCTCGGACGAGATCCTCGCCGGCTACAAGGCGCTGGCCGCCGGCGAGACTCCGCCTGGCAAGCTCAAGTGGACCGCCTTCGAGTCCAAGGGCGACGCGGCGCGGGCGGCGGGGGGAACCGCGGCGGTGGAGATCGCCTACGACTTCCCGTTCCTGGCGCATGCGTCGATGGAGCCGCTGGACTGCGTGGCCATCGTCGACGGCAATCGCTGCAAACTGATCCACGGCTCGCAGATCCCGACCATGGATCAGCTCAACGCCGCCAGGGTGGTTCTCAACCTTCCGGGCGCCATCGAGGTTGAGACCGTGGCGGCCGGCGGCAGCTTCGGCCGGCGCGCCAACTTCCAGTCCGACTATGTGGTCGAGTGCGTCCACATCGCCAGGAAGGTGGGCAAGGGCCGGCCGGTGAAGCTGGTCTGGACCCGCGAGGACGACATGCGGGCGGGCTACTACCGGCCGATGGTCCATCACACGGTGCGGGTGACGCTGGACGCCGAGGGCCTGCCGGCCACCTGGCGCCAGCGGATCGTCAGCCAGTCGATCATGCAGGGCTCGCCGACCGGCGTGCCCGATCCCGACCCGACGGCGATCGAAGGCGCCATGGGCTCGCCCTATCTGAAGGCGACGCCGGTGGTCGACGCCCAGGTGATCCTGCCGACTTCGCAGGTGCCGGTGCTCTGGTGGCGTTCGGTGGGGGCGACCCACACCGCCTTCGTCATGGAGCACACCGTCGACCAGCTCGCCCGTGCGGCCGGCCGGGATCCGGTCGAGTACCGCCGGGCGCTCTATGCGAAGGCCGGGGCGAACCGGCATCTGGCGGCGCTCAACCTGGCGGCGGAGAAGGCCGGGTGGGGAACGCCGGCCCCGCCCGGCTGGACGCGCGGCGTCGCCGTGCACGAGAGCTTCGGCTCGGTGGTCGCCCAGGTGGCCGAGGTGCAGGTGGTCGATGGCGAGCCTCACGTCGGCCGGGTGGTCACCGCCATCGATTGCGGCGTGGCGATCTCGCCCAACCAGATCGCGTCCCAGATGGAGGGCGGGACCTGCTACGGCCTGTCCGCCGCCCTCTATGGCCAGATCACCCTGGCCGAGGGCCGTGTCGAGCAGGCCAATTTCGACACCTATCGGGTGCTGCGCCATTCCGAGGCGCCGACGGTGGAGACCTGGATCGTTCCGTCCGGCAATCCGCCCAGCGGTGTCGGCGAGCCGGGAACCCCGGTGATCGCGCCGGCCGTCGCCAACGCCCTGCTGGCCCTCACCGGCGGGCCGACGACGTCCCTGCCGTTCGTGAAGGCCTGAACGGGGCCTTCTCCCGCAACGGGAGAAGGATCAGCCCTGGATGTCCTCGGCCCGGTCGACGTCGAACAGCACCCCGTCGTCGGGGGCGACCACCACCGCCAGCCGGTCGCCGAGGCGGTCGAGGAGGGCGCGGGCGCCCATGTCGCCGGTCAAGGCCAGCAACTCCGGGAACAGGCCGGCCCCGAACAGCACGGGGTGGCCCCGGCGGCCCCGGAAG
>JAEYTM010000173.1 GCA_023434015.1 Pseudomonadota bacterium
GCGACCGAGGGTCCGGCCGGCACCGGCGCGCACTGCGTCATGCACAAGGGCAACCTGCTCTATGTCGACGTCCCGCCGGCGCGGATGATCTACGCCATCGATAAGTCGTCGTGGGTCGTCCAGAACATGTTCCCCACCGCCGGCGACCGGCCGCACGACATGGCCTGGGCCAACCCGCAGAAGACCCACCTGTGGTGCTCGGACTCCAACCTGGCGGCCTTCTTCCTGCACGACGCGGAGACCGGCGAGATCCAGGAGCGCATCCAGCTGCCGCCGAACTCGCCCGTCATCCACGGCGCGAAGATCTACAACGGCTATATGTACTACTGCGATGATGTGGGCTGGATGTGCCGCTTCAAGCTCTAGGCGTCCTGGGGGGCTTCGCGGCCCCCCAATTCGTTTCGCGGCCGGGCCGCAACTTTATTCAGTATCCGAGGAGTTGAACCTTGAACGTCGCCGACGTCGGTGATTTCCGCCTGCTGGCCCGCCGCCGGCTGCCGCGTTTCCTGTTCGAGTACATCGACGGCGGCTCCTACAGCGAAACCACCATGCGGCGGAACGTCGAGGACCTGCAGGGCATCGGCGTGCGCCAGCGGGTGCTCTGCGACGTGGCCGACATCAGCCTGTCGCGGCGGCTGTTCGACAAGTCGGCGACCATGCCGTTCGCCCTCGGGCCGGTAGGCCTGTCCGGCCTCTACGCCCGCCGCGGCGAGGTGCAGGCGGCCCGCGCGGCCGAGGCCGCCGGCGTGCCCTTCACCCTGTCGAC
Organism: Pseudomonadota bacterium; assembly: GCA_023434015.1. Classification (GTDB taxonomy): domain Bacteria; phylum Pseudomonadota; class Alphaproteobacteria; order Caulobacterales; family Caulobacteraceae; genus Phenylobacterium. Next base: position 767 of record JAEYTM010000173.1, read on the forward strand.
CGTGGCCGGCTGTTCGCTGGAGGAGGTGGGGGGCGCGGTCGCCGACCCCTTCTGGTTCCAGCTCTACATGATCAAGGACCGGGGGTTCATGGCCGAGCTCCTGGCCCGGGCGAAGGCCGTCGGCTGCTCGACCCTGTTCCTCACCGTCGACCTGCCGGTGAACGGCGCCCGCTATCGCGACGTCCGCACCGGCCTGGCGGGGGGGCAGGGGCTGGGGGCGCAGTTCGACCGCTTCACCCAGCTTCTGGCGCGGCCGGAATGGGTCTGGGACGTGGGCGTGCGCGGCCGCCCCCACGCCCTGGGCAATGTCGCCCCGGCCATGCCGCCGGGCGCCGATCTCTTCAAGTTCATGGGCTGGGTGGCCAAGAACTTCGACGCCACCATCACCTGGAAGGACATCGACTGGATCCGCGAACGCTGGGACGGCGCCCTGGTGCTCAAGGGGGTGCTGGAGGTCGAGGACGCGCGGAACGCCGTGAAGGCCGGGGCCCAGGGGATCGTGGTCTCCAACCACGGCGGGCGCCAGCTCGACGGCGCGCCGTCCAGCATCTCGGTGCTGCCGGGGATCGCCGAGGCGGTGGCCGGCCGGCTGACGGTGATGATGGACGGGGGAATCCGCACGGGCCTCGACGTGCTCCGGGCCCTGGCCCTCGGCGCCGACGGGGTAATGGTCGGCCGCGCCTGGGCCTACGCCCTGGGCGCGCAGGGCGGCGTCGGCGTCGCCCGGATGCTGGAGATCATCCGTCAGGAAATGCTGGTGGCGATGGCCCTGATGGGGAAGACCGACGTCAGCCAGCTCGACCGCGCCTGCCTCACCGAAGCCTCCGCATAGCTCGGCCGGAATTGAAACGCGGCTGAAGCAATTGGCCGCTAAGGCCAAGCCGTTTATGGTCCGCCGACCAGAATTTCACGGCTAACGGAGACTTCCCCGATGCGCGCCTGCATGGCTCCCCTGGCGACCGCCGCACTTCTGATGGGGGCGTCCGCAGCGCTCGCCCAACCCTCCCCGGAAACCCGGCCCGCCAACACCGACTACCAGCCCGCCTTCGCCGGCCAGACCCGCGCGCCAGGCGCCAGGACGGTGGTGCCGGTGCAGACCACCGTGGTGGCCAGCGGCCTGGCCCATCCCTGGTCGCTCGAATTCCTGCCGGACGGCCGCATGCTGGCGACCGAGAAGCCCGGCGCCCTGCGCATCGTCAGCCGTGACGGAACCATCTCCGCGCCGGTGCAGGGCGTGCCCGCCGTCTGGAACGCCGGCCAGGCCGGCCTGCTGGACGTGGCGGTCGATCCCGACTTCGCGAACAACCGCACCATCTTCTTCAGCTATTCGGAAGACCGCGGGAACGAGACCAACAGCACGGCGCTGGCCACGGCCCGCCTGGTCGATGGCGCGACGCCGCGGCTGGAAGGCTTCAAGGTCATCTTCCGCCAGAACCCGCCGTGGAAGTCGAACCTGCACTACGGCTCGCGCATCGTCTTCAATCCGGACGGCACCCTGTTCCTGACCCTGGGCGAGCGCTCGATCCCGGCGACGCGCGTGCAGTCGCAGGACCTCGGCGGCCACCTGGGCAAGGTGGTGCGGCTGAACAAGGACGGCTCGGTTCCGCGCGACAATCCGTTCGTCGGCCAGGCCGGCGTCCAGCCGGAAATCTGGTCCTACGGCCACCGCAACGTCCAGGCCGCGGCCCTGCAGCCGGGCACCAACCTGCTGTGGACCATCGAGCACGGCCCGCGCGGCGGCGACGAACTGAACCAGCCCGAAAAGGGCAAGAACTACGGCTGGCCGGTGATCAGCTACGGCATCGAGTACGCCGGCGCGAAGCTGCCGGGCGGCCTGAGCGCCAAGGAAGGCCTGGAGCAGCCGATCTATTACTGGGATCCGGTCATCGCCCCGCTGGGCGCCACCTTCTACACCGGCGCCCTGGCGCCCGAGTGGCAGGGCAACCTGTTCATCGGCGGCCACACCAACCCGGGCAAGCTGGTCCGTCTGGTGCTCGACGGCAAGAAGGTGGTCGGCGAGGAGTGGCTGCTGGCCGACCTCGGCAAGCGGCTGCGCGACGTCAAGCAGGGCCCGGACGGCGCCCTCTATGTGATCACCGACGAGCCCGCCGGCCAGATCATCCGCGTCGCGCCGCGCCGCTGATCCGCCTGACCGACCGATAGTCCAACAAAAGGAAATGACCATGAAGGCAGTTCTTGGCGCCACCCTGGCCGCGATCCTGCTGGCCGGAACCTCGGCCATCGCCCAGCCCGCCGCGCCCGCCTCGGCCCAGCCGTTCGCGGCTGGCCTGCCGCTCGGTGTCACGCCTGCGGGCGGCCAGTACACGCCGATGTCGTCGAACGTGAAGGTCTATGGCTCGCTCGTGAACACGGAGAGCTGCTCCTACGACGCGACCCGCAACCTGATCGTCGCCGTCAACCGCGGCGCCGACCAGAACCAGGTCCCGAACGACGGCTACATCTCGCTGATCAATCACGACGGCTCGGTGCACACCTCCAAGTGGATCGGCGCGACCCGCAACGGCCTGGTGCTGAACCATCCGTTCGGCAGCGACATCGAGCACGGGAAGCTCTACGTCGCCGACCGCGACGGCGGCACGGCCGACGGCGCGCCCAGCGTCTCGGTCCTGCGCATGTTCGACATGAAGACCGGCGCCCCGGCCGGCCAGATCGTCGTGCCGGAGTCCACCGGCTTCAACGACATCGAGGTCGCGGCCGACGGCACGATCTACGCCTCCCAGACCGGCGGCGGCCCGACCAATGTGCCGCAGCGCCTCTACAAGGTGACGCCGGACGGCAAGGCCACCGTGCTGGTCGACGGCGCGCCCCTGGCCCGCCCGAACGGCGTCGGCATCGACAACGACGGCAACATCGTCGTGGTCAACCTGGACGACGACAAGGTGATGACCTTCTCGCCGACCGGCCAGCTGCTGAAGACCGAACAGGCGGCCCAGGCCGGCAACGACGGCATCGTCATCATGCGCGACGGCACCAAATATGTGTCGAGCGTGCTGCAGGGCGGGGTCTCGCGCATGCGTCCCGGCCAGAAGGCCGACCTCATCGCCACCGGCATCCCGAGCGCGGCGTCGATGTGCTACGACTCCCAGGCGAACCAGCTGGTGATCCCGATGAATCCCAACAACGCCCTGGCGTTCGTGAAGCTGAACTAGTCGCACTCGGACAAGGGGGAGGCCGGCATGGGCGCGTCGTTGGGTTCCACGGCGGGCCTCGCCGCCTCCCTGGTCCTGGGGCTGGGACTGCTCTGTCCCGCCCCCGCCGCCGCCGATGACGCGCGGCGGCTCCTGCGCATCGACCACTATGTGCGGGTGAAATCCACCGCCCCGGCCATCGCCGGCCAGGACGCCCAGCTCTATGTGCGGGAGGTCGTCGAGGCCGGCGCGGCGCTGCGCACGCCGCCGGGCGCGAAGCCCGTCGTCCTGTTCATCCACGGCGCCGGCACCCCGGCGGAGGTCGCCTTCGACGTGCCGGTCGAGGGTTACAGCTGGATGGCCCACCTGGCGCGGGAGGGCTTCGACGTCTTCGCCATGGACGTCACCGGCTATGGCCGCTCGACCCGGCCGGCGGCGATGAACGACCCCTGCAACCTGCCGGCCGCCGCCCAGACGCAGTTCATCCCGGCCCTGATCCCGCAGGCCTGCCCGCCGTCCCATCCGCGGCCGATCAGCACCATGAGCTCGGACTGGGACGACATCGGCGCGGTGGTCGATCACCTGCGCCGCCTGCGCGGCGTCGACCGGGTGTCGCTGGTGGCCTGGTCGCAGGGCGCGCCGCGGTCGCTGGGCTACACGGCGCGCAATCCGGAAAAGGTGGCGCGCGCGGTGGTGCTGGCCCCGGCCTACAGCCGCGCGGGTCCCGACGCGGCGCCGGCCCAGCCGCCGGCGTCGAACGGACCGCTGACCTCGCAGTCGCGGCGTGAGTTCGACGCCGGCTGGGATCGCCAGCTCGGCTGCCCCGGCCAGGTCGATCCGGCGGTGCGCGAGGCCGTCTGGTCGGAGATGCTGGCCTCCGACCCGGTCGGCGCCACCTGGGGCCCCGGCGTGCGCCGCGCGCCGCAGGTGCCGACCTGGGGGTTCAACCGGGCGGTGGTGTCGAAGATGCGCACCCCGGTGCTGATGGTCGCCGCGCCGCACGACAAGCAGGTCCTGCCCGAGCGGGTGCGCGAGCTCTACGCCGACCTCGGCTCGCCGCAGAAGGTCATCGTCGACCTCGCCTGCACATCCCACAACGCCATGTGGGAGGCCAACCGCGGCCTGCTGTTCGAGGCCTCGGCGGACTGGCTGCGCGAGGGCCGGGTGCGCGGCCAGGCCGAGGGCGAGCTGAAGCTCGGCTACTGAGCTATCTCGGCAGGGCGAAGGCGGTCAGGGTGTCGCTGACCACCGGGCTCTCCACATAGCTGCCGCCGGTCGAGGTGATGGCCACGAACTGGCGGCCGTCCGCGCCCCGGTAGGTGACCGGCACCGCATGGGCGGACGCCTCGAGCTTGTGGGTCCACAGCTCCTTTCCGGTCCGCGAGTCGAAGGCCCGGAACCGCGCGTCGTCGGTGAAGCCGATGAACAGCACGCCGCTGGCCGTGGTGATCGCGCCGCCGTTGCCGGGCCGGCCGGTGTTGCGCAGGCCCTCGGGCAGGTTGTCGCTGACGCCGAGGGTGCTCTGCCAGGCGATCTTGCCGGTCGAGGTGTCGACGGCGCTCAGCACGCCCCACGGCGGCTTCACGCACTGCAGCCGCGTGTCCGGCTGCTGGAAGCGGCGATAGATGTTGCGATACAGCGGCGCCGGCGGCTCCTGTCTTTCCAGGATACTGACGCCGCCGAAGTTGTTCATCGCGACATAGATCAGGCCCGAGGCAGGATCGAAGCTCTGCCCGCCCCAGTTGGCCCCGCCCTCGGTGCCGGGGAAGTGGACGCCGGGGGTGTCGACGCCGAACGGCTCGTACTGGACGGTGCTGCGCATCTTCTCCGACTGGAAGAAGTTGGTGCACCAGGCTTTCAGCTCCGGCGTCACGTCGGCGATGTCGTCCGGGAAGGTGAAGCTGGTCCGCGACAGCGGCGGGGTGAAGGGTATCGGCTGCGTCGGCGAGGCGATCTCGGTCGGCGTGCGGCTCGGCGGCACGGGCGTCTCGACGATCGGGTGCAGCGGCTTGCCCGTTACTCTGTCGAACATGAACATCATGCCGTTCTTGGAGACCACCGAGACGGCCGGGACGCTGCGGCCCTCCACCTTGGCCTCGAACAGCAGGGGCGCGGCCTGCAGGTCAATGTCCCAGATGTCGTGGTGGACGATCTGGAAATGCCACCGGTACTGGCCGGTCTTCAGGTCCACGGCGACCAGCGAGGCGCTGTAGAGGTTGTCGCCGGGACGGTCGCCGCCGTAGCGGTCCGGCGAGGGGCCGCCGATCGGCATGTAGAGAAGGCCGCGTTCCTCGTCCGCGGTCATGAAGCCCCAGACGTTGACGCCCGACCGCTGGACCTCGCTGCCCGGGGCCCAGGTGCCGTGGTTGGGCTCGCCCGGGCGCGGGATGGTGTGGAAGGTCCAGACCAGCCTGCCGGTCCGCACGTCCCAGGCCCGCACGTCGCCGGAGGCCCCCTTGGCCGGCGACTCCTGCACCCGGGCGCCGGTGATCACCAGGTCCCCGGACACCAGCGGCGGCGAGGTCATGTGGTACGAGGCGGTCGGGATGCCGTTCATCACCTCGGGCGTGCGCAGGTTGACCACGCCGTTCTCGCCGAAGCCTGCGACATAGGCCCCGGTCGCCGCGTCCAGGGCGATCAGCCGACCGTCCGAGGTGCCGAACACCACGCGCGGCGGCGTCGCTGCATCGCCCGGCCAGTACTCGACACCCCGATAGGTCGGGTTGCCGCTGGCCAGTTCGCGCACCCACAGTTCCTTGCCGGTGGTCGGGTCGAGCGCGACGACGCGGCCGTAGGGCGTGCTGATGAACATCCGCCCCCCCACCACCAGGGGGGTCATCTGCGACGGCGCGAAGCGGCGTTGCGGGGCGGCGGGCGCGACGTTCTCCTCGCGGCGCTGGCTGGCCTCGGCCGCATCGGCGGCGGCGTCCGCGCCGGAGGGCTTCATGCGGTAGACCCAGGCCGGCTGCAGCCGGGAGACGTTCCCCGGAGTGATCTCGGTCAGCGGCGAATGGCGCTGGCCGCCCTTGTCGTGGCCATAGGTCGGCCAGTCGGCGCCGTCCTGCGCGGCCAGCGCCAGCGCCGGTGTCGTGGCGCACATCATCAGCGTCAGAGCAAAAGCCCGCATGATCGTATCCCCCTCTGGATCCGCGCGGGCTTGCTGAAAGGGGTCTGCGCCCCGGCCGACGGATTACTGGGGGGAACTCACAGGCATCGGCGCCTGCGGGTCAAGAGGCAAACGCGCCGCCTGGGCGGTGGCGGCCGGCAGACTGAACATGTCGCGATCGGCGGCGGGGAAGTCGATGGTCTCCAGCACCCGGGTCTTCAGCCGCGGCATCCCGCCCCCGTAGATCAAGGTGCGGTACGGCACCTTCACCCGGGCGACGGTGCGGTAGTCCGAGAACTCGATGGTGACCCCCGCCGGATTGATCGCCCGGTCGAGCAGCCCCGTCGTCCGGTCGAACCACAGTTCCCAGGGGTCGGCGCCGTAGGGCTGCAGCCGCACGACGTCGAACAGCCGACCCTGCGCCGGCCGGACGCCGACCAGCGACCCCCGCGCGTCGAACCGGCCCGGATAGAAATAGCCGTGGGCGCCGAAGAAGGTCTCGCTGCGGACCCGGCGCAGGGTCGGTCCGTCGTCCGCCCCGGTGATCACGCCGTCAGGGCGGATTTCCCATTCCGCCGCCCCGTTGAAGGCCCGCACGTGCTTGCCGACGGCGTCCTGCATTTCCACGCGCAGGCCGTAGCGCAGCGGGTCGATCCAGCGCTCATAGCGCACCCCGCTCTCAACGCCGACCTCGTGCAGGCCGCGCAGGGCGTTCCATCCCGGGCCGCCGGACGCGCCGCGGGCGCGGTCCAGTATGCGCTGGGCGGCGGGGGCGACCTGGGCGTCGGCGGCGCCGGCCAGTCCGGCGAAGGCGAGCGTCAGGATCGCGAAGAGAAGGCGCATGGGTCAGGTGGTCCGGCTTGGCGGGGCAATCAGTACGGGCAGCTTGGCGAATTTGCGGCGGGTCGGCGTGCGGGCGCCGAAATCTCCCGCCGCACGTTGATCCGGGATGCCGTCGAGCGTCATCCGGGCCTTCCGCTACGATCCGACAGAGCAGCGCCTGGACGTAAGGTTCGTCAGCGGCCGCCGCTACAGCTATTTCGAGGTCCCGCCCGAAATCGTCGAGAGGATGCGCGCCAGCTTCTCGACAGGCGAATTCTTCAACAGCCATATCCGCGACCGCTTCCGCTTCGAGCGCCGCGGGGCGGACGGTTAACGCGGCGGCGCGAGCGGGGCGGTGCTGGCGCGCACCACCAGCCGATGGGGCAAGGTGACGTGGCGGGTCGCCTCGACCTCGCCGGTCAGGATGTCCAGCAGCAGGCGCACCACCTCGTGGCCGATCCGGTCCATCGGCTGGCTCATGGTGGTCAGCGGCGGATCGAGGAAGCCGGCGAAGCGGATGTCGTCGAAACCCACCAGAGAGATGTCCTGCGGGCAGCGCAGCCCGCGGCCGCGGATCGCCTGCAGGGCCCCCATGGCCATCTCGTCGCTGAAGCAGAAAATCGCCGTCGGCGCCGGGGTCCGTTCCAGCAGGGCCGCCGCCTGGCGGGCGCCGGCCTCCAGCGAGAAGTCGCCGGTGGCGACGGCGAGTTCGCCCATCAGTCCGCGCCGGACCGCCGCGTTCTGGACCCCGGCCAGCCGGTCCCGGCTCAGCGGGCTGACCAGAGGCCCGGTGATCACGCCGACGCGGCTGTGGCCCAGGCCATAGAGGTGATCGATGGCTTCGGCGGTCGCCCGTTCGTTGTCGATGTGAGCGCTGGAGACGCCGAGGTCGGGACTGTATTCGCAACCGTTGACGATCGGCGTGCGCGGGCCGCCCGCGGCGACCATCTCCGCCAGGGTGTCGGGCAGGCGGTGACCCAGGAAGATCAGCCCATCCGCTTCCTTGCGGCGCAGCATGGCGGCGAACTGCTCCTCGCGCGCCTCCTCGTCGCGGGTGTCGCCCAGCAGGACGGAATAGCCGGCAGCCGAGGCGGCCTCCTCGACCCCGCGGATCACCTGGGAGAAGAACGGGTTGGAGATGTCCGGCACTGTCACCAGGATCTTCTCGGTGCGCAGGGTGCGCAGCATCTTGGCCGCCACGTTCGGCGCATAGCCGAGGACGTTGACCGCCTCCAGTACGCGGGCCCGCGTGGCCTCGGCCACGACCTCCGGCGCGCTCAGCACGCGGGAGACGGTGGCGGTGGAGACCCCGGCGCTGCGGGCGACATCCTGAATCGTGGCCATGGCCGGAGACTGGAGACACGGCCCCCTCAATTCAAGGCGTCGATGGACGACCGGCGTCATGCGGCGCGCCCGCCGCGCGGTTGCCGGGCGCCGGCGCCTTTGCTATCGATGCAATCGATTACATCGGGAAGCGGGAGCCGGCCCAGAGCTCTCCGCCCGGCGGATCGTCGGGAGGAGACCGAAGATGACGGTGCAGGTTCGTCTGTTCCTCATGATGGTGCTGCAGCTCGCCATCTGGGGCGCCTGGGCCCCGAAGCTGTTCCCCTACATGACCATGCTGGGCTTCGCGCCGTGGCAGCAGTCGCTGGTCGGAAGCTGCTGGGGGGTGGCGGCGGTGGCCGGCATCTTCTTCGCCAACCAGTTCGCCGACCGCAACTTCGCGGCCGAGCGCTTCCTGGCCGGCAGCCACCTGTTCAGCGGCCTGGCTCTGGTCGGCGTGGCCTTCTCGACCAGCTTCTGGCCGTTCTTCGCCTGCTACCTGATCTACAGCCTGCTGTATGTGCCGACCCTGTCGGTGACCAATTCGGTGGCCTTCGCCAACCTCAGCGACCCGGCCCGCCAGTTCGGGGTGGTCCGGATGGGCGGGACCATCGGATGGATGCTGGTCAGCTGGCCGTTCATCTTCCTGCTGGGCGCCCAGGCCGACCCGGCCCAGGTCCGCTGGATCTTCCTGGTGGCGGCGATCCTGTCCTTCGTGCTGGCGGCCTACAGCCTGACGCTGCCGCACACCCCGCCGCGCCGTGAGGCCGAGGGGGTCGACAAGCTGGCGTGGCGCCGTGCGCTGGGTCTCCTGCGCCTGCCGTTCATGGCGACGCTGTTCCTGGTCACCTTCATCGATTCCGTGATCCACAACGGCTATTTCGTCATGGCCGACGCCTTCCTCACCGACCGGGTGGGGATCGCCGGGAACCTCAGCATGTTGGTGCTCAGCCTCGGCCAGTTCGCCGAGATCCTGACCATGCTGATCCTCGGGCCCGTGCTGATCCGGCTGGGCTGGAAGGCGACCATGATCGTCGGGGTGCTGGGCCACGCCGCCCGGTTCGCGGTGTTCGCCTTCTTCGCCGACAGCGTCCCGACCATCGTGGCGGTGCAGCTGCTGCACGGCGTCTGCTACGCCTTCTTCTTCGCCAGCGTGTACATCTTCGTCGACGCCGCCTTCCCCAAGGATGTGCGCTCCAGCGCCCAGGGCCTGTTCAACCTGCTGATCCTCGGCATCGGCAGCGTGGTGGCCAGCTTCCTGTTCCCGCAGCTCATCGGTCAGCTGACCGAGGTGGTCACCGCCGCCGACGGATCGGTGACGCGGGTGGTCGACTATCGCACCCTGTTCCTGATCCCGACCGGCATGGCGCTGTTCGCCGTCCTGCTGCTGGCCCTGTTCTTCAAGCCGCCCGAACGGGCGCCCGGCCCCGCCGCCGCGGCGGCCGCCTGATCCCACCCGACGAGAGCGAGACGCGACATGCGACAGACAGCTTCCGATCTCAGCCGCCGGTCCCTGCTGGCCTGCGGCCTGGCGACGGCCGGGGCGGCCCTGACCCCGGCGGCGGCGATGGCCGCCGATCCGTTCTTCAAGCGGGTGAACCTGCCTATCGGCATCCAGCTCTACACCCTGGGGGCGGACCTCTCGAAGGATCTCGACGGCCACCTCGCGGCGTTGGCCCAGATCGGCTTCCGGCAGGTGGAGATTCCCGGCCTGCTGGGCCGCACGCCGGCCGAACTGCGCGCCGCGTTCGACAGGGCGGGGATGGTCTGCCCGGCCGCCCACGTTTCCGGTCGAGGACAGCCGGAGTGGAGCTTCAGCGGCGACCTGGCGAAGTTGGCCGACAGCCTGGCGACCATCGGCGTGAAGACCGCCGTCCTGCCCAGCCACTATGCGCCCGACCGCTTCGCCTCAGGCCCCGCCGCGGGCGAGACGCCCGCCGACTTCACCCGTCGCGCCCGCGCCGGCATGACCGCCGACGATTGGAAGATGAATGCGGAGTTCCTCAACCAGAAGGCCGCGGTCCTGAAGCGTTCGGGGATCGCCGTCGGCTACCACAACCACGCCTACGAGTTCGCGCCGATCGGCAACACCACCGGGCTGGAGATCCTGATCGCCAACACCGACCCGACGCTGGTCACCATCGAGCTGGATGTCGGCTGGGTCGCGGCGGCGGGCGTCGATCCGGCCGCCTTCTTCGCCAAGCACAAGGGCCGCTTCGGCCTGATGCACGTGAAGGACCTGCAAGGCCCGGTCCAGGGCAGCTATGAGAACCGCATGAACCCGACCGAGCTCGGGTCGGGCGTGCTCAACTGGGCGAAAATCCTGCCGGCCGCCTATGCGGCGGGCGTGCGCGGTTTCTACTATGAGCAGGAGCCGCCCTTCGCCCGGCCGCGCCTGGAGGCGGTGAAGATCAGCCACGACTACATCACCCGCGTCGTCGCATGACCAAGCGCGGCCCTATCCGCATGGCCATGGTCGGCGGCGGGCCGGGCTCGTTCATCGGCCCAGTGCACCGCATGGCCGCAGAGCTCGACGGCCGCATCCGGCTGGTGGCCGGCGCCTTCAGCCGCGACGCCGGCAAGAACGCCGAGGCCGCCCGCGGCTGGGGCGTCGCGGCCGAGCGGACCTACGACGACTACCGCGCCATGATCGCCGCCGAGGCCGCCCGCGACGACGGCGCCGAGCTGGTGGCGGTGGTGACGCCCAACCATCTACACTTCGACGTCTCGGCCGCCGCCCTGCGCGCCGGGCTGCACGTGATGAGCGACAAGCCAGCGACCCTGAACCTCGCGGAGGCGCAGGAGCTGGCCCGCATCGTCGCCGCCTCGGGCCGGCTGTATGGCCTGACCCACACCTACACCGGCTATCCGATGGTGCGAGAGGCGCGCGAGATCGTCGCCCGCGGGGACCTCGGCAAGGTGCGCAAGATCGTCGTCGAATATTCCCAGGGCTGGCTGTCGCGGCCGATCGAGCGCGACGGCGACAACAAGCAGGCCACCTGGCGCTCGGACCCGGCCCTGTCGGGCGTCGGCGGCTGCATCGGCGACATCGGCGTCCACGCCTTCAACATCGTCGAGTTCGTGGCCGGAGTGCGGGTCGAGCGGATCTGCGCCGACCTCGCGAGCGTGGTGCCGGGCCGCACCCTGGACGACGACTGCAACGTGCTGCTGGGCTTCGAGGGCGGGGCGCGCGGCGTGCTGGTCGCCTCGCAGATCTCGGCCGGAGCCCGCAACGGCCTGAAGCTGCAGGTCTATGGCGAAAAGGGCGGCCTGACCTGGCGCCACGAACGGCACACCGAACTGACCCTCGACTGGCTGGACGCCCCGAGCCAGACGCTGCACGCCGCCTCGCCTTATCTCGGCGCGACAGCGCGGGCGTCCTCGCGTATCCCGACGGGCCATCCGGAGGGCTTCATCGAGGCCTTCGCCAACCTCTACCGCGACCTCGCCGACGCGATCGCCGAGGGCCGGCCCGACGCCTCGCCGGTCCCCGGGATCGCCGAGGGCGTGCGCGGCATGGCCTTCGTCGAGCGGGCGGTCGCCGCCAGCCGGGCGGGCGAGGGCTGGACATCCCTGGGAGACGACCTGCCATGAAGACGCTCAAGGGGCCGGCCATCTTCCTCGCCCAGTTCATCGGGGCCGAGGCGCCGTTCAACCGGCTGGACACCATCGCCGACTGGGCGGCCGGCCACGGCTATGTCGGGGTGCAGATGCCCACCGGCGGCGCCGATTCCTTCTTCGACCTGGAGCAGGCGGCGGTCAGCCAGGCCTATTGCGACGACGTCGCCGGTCGGCTGGCCGAGCGCGGCCTGCAGATCACCGAGCTGTCCACCCACCTGCAGGGCCAGCTCGTCGCGGTGCATCCGGCCTATGACGAGCTGTTCGACGGCTTCGCGCCGGAGGCGCTGCGCGGCAAGCCGGCCGAACGCCAGGCCTGGGCGGTGCAGCAGGTGAAGTGGGCGGCCAGAGCCAGCCAGCGGCTGGGGCTTACCGCCCACGCCACCTTCTCCGGCGCGCTCGCCTGGCCCTATGTCTACCCCTGGCCGCAGCGGCCGGCCGGGCTGATCGAGGAAGCCTTCGCCGAGCTCGGCCGGCGCTGGCGCCCGATCCTCGACGCCTTCGAGGACGCCGGCGTCGACGCCTGTTTCGAGATCCACCCGGGGGAGGACCTGCATGACGGCGCGACCTTCGAGCGGTTCCTCGACGTGGTCGGCGGTCACGCGCGGGCCAACATCCTGTTCGACCCCAGCCACTTCGTGCTGCAGCAGCTCGACTACCTGGACTTCATCGACCGCTATCACGAGCGGATCCGCGCCTTCCATGTGAAGGACGCCGAGTTCCGGCCGACGGGGCGCTCGGGCGTCTATGGCGGCTACCAGTCCTGGGTGGACCGGCCAGGCCGGTTCCGTTCGCTGGGCGACGGCCAGGTCGACTTCAGGGCGATCTTCTCCAAGCTGGCCCAGTACGACTATCCCGGCTGGGCGGTGCTTGAGTGGGAGTGCGCCCTGAAGCATCCGGAGGACGGCGCCCGCGAAGGCGCGCCCTTCATCCGCGATCACATCATCCGGGTCACCGACCACGCCTTCGACGACTTCGCCGGCGTCGGCTCCGACCCCGCCCGCAACCGGCGGCTGCTGGGACTCTAGCGACCCGCCGGGATCTCCTGGATGCGGATGTCCCTGAACTCCACCGGATGGCCCTCGCTCTGCAGGGCGATGTAGCCGCCGTCGAGCGCCAGGGCGCCGCCCCGCTCGGCGATCAGTTTCGCGGTGGTGGGATCGGCCGGATCGAGCTCCGGGACCGTATAGCGGTGGACGACCTGGCCGTTGATCCGGTGGGTGACTTCGCCGGAGGGCGTGACCTCCAGTTCGGCCTCGGTCCAGGTTCCGTTGGGGATCGTCGGGCCCGTCGAGGCGATACAGTGCTGATGCGTGCGGACGCCGGCGACCGCGACGGTCGTGCCCGGCGTGCAGACCGCCCCGGTCGGACGGTCCTCGGCGGTCATCCGGCCAAGGAACTGGAACTCCAGCGACACCGGCCAGAGCTGGTCCTTCGGAATGCTCTGCGGGCTCTGGGAATGGAACATCACCCCGCTGTTGCTGTGCGCCCAGGTCGGGGCGTCCGGCAGGCTGGGGTCCAGCAGGCGGTAGCTCAGCCGCAGGCGATAGGCCTTGAACGGGGTGTTGTAGAACAGGTGGCCGAACCTCTGGTCGAAGGTCTGGTAGCCGCCGTAGGAGACCCGGATCGCGCCGTCCGCCACGCTGAAGGTGCCGCGGTAGTTGTCGCCCACATCATGGCCGTGGATCTTGACGGTCCAGCCGTCCAGAGAGCGCCCGTCGAACAGCGGACGCCAGCCGTCCTGGGCCTCGGCCGCGGAAGCGGCGAACGTCGCCACGGCGCAGGCTGCGACCGCGCAGCGCTTGAAGAGTTCGGTAGCCACCTGGCGCCCCCCTATGTCGCGCGGCGTTGGGTCCCGCCGCTTCGTCTTGAAATGTAATCGATTGCATGGAACGCTGCAGCACAATTAAGCGGCGATCAGACCGCTGAGCAGGACCCCGGCGGGACGCCGGGCGCCTGAAGGGAGCGAGATGGCGAACCTCAACACCCGCGCGCGCCGTGAGCACAGCTACGACGCCATCGTCGTCGGCAGCGGGATGACCGGCGGCTGGGCGGCCAAGGAACTCACCGAGAAGGGGCTGAAGACGCTGGTGCTCGAGCGTGGCCGGATGGTGCGCCATATCGAGGACTATCCCACCGCCGGCCTCGATCCCTGGGACACCCGCTATCCCCGGGGCCGCCTGCCGCCGGGCGAGCTCAAGACGCACTATCCGGTCCAGCAGCGCACCGGCTACGCCCTCACCGAATACACACAGCACTTCTTCGTGCGGGATGACGAGCACCCCTACGCCCAGGACGCACGGTTCGACTGGATCCGTGGCTACCATGTCGGCGGCCGCTCGCTGCTCTGGTCGCGCCAGAGCTACCGCCACAGCCCGATCGACTTCGAGGCCAACGGCCGCGACGGCGTCGGGGTCGACTGGCCGATCCGCTACGACGACCTCGCCCCCTGGTACGACTATGTGGAGCGCTACATCGGCGTAAGCGGCCAGGCCGAGGGCCTGCCGCAGCTGCCCGACGGCCAGTTCCAGCCGCCGATGGAACTCAACTGCGTCGAGAAGACCTTCAAGGCACGGCTGGAGGCGAGGTATCCGGACCGGCGGCTGACCATCGGGCGGGTCGCCCACCTGACCGAGCCGACCGAGCAGCAGATGGCCCTGGGCCGCGGCAAGTGCCAGCACCGCAACCTGTGCATCCGCGGCTGCCCGTTCGGAGCCTATTTCAGCTCCAACTCCACCACCCTGGTGGCCGCAGAGCAGACCGGCAACCTGCAGATCCGGCCGAATTCCATCGTCACCTCCCTGATCTTCGACGAGTCCGCGAACAAGGCGAGCGGCGTGCGGGTGAAGGACTCCGAAACCGGCGAGGAGGCCGAGTTCTACGCCGAGGTGATCTTCCTCTGCGCCTCGGCCTTCAACACCGCCTGGATCATGCTGAACTCCACAAGCGGCCGGTTCCCGACCGGCCTCGGCAACGACAGCGACCAGGTCGGCCGCAACGTCATGGACCACCACCTCGGCGTCGGCGCCTCGGCCGAGGCGCCGGGCCATGAGGACATGTACTATTCGGGGCGGCGGCCGAACGGCATCTACATCCCGCGCTTCCGCAACCTCGGCGATGCGGCCACCGCGCGCAGCGACTACCTGCGGGGCTACGGCTTCCAGGGCGGGGCGAACCGGGCGGGCTGGGATCCCTCGACCCCCGGCTTCGGGGCGGCCCGCAAGACCGCAATGACCCAGCCGGGGCCCTGGGGGATACGGCTCAGCGGTTTCGGGGAAATCCTGCCCTACGCCGACAACCGCGTGACCCTGAACCAGGACCTGAAGGACAAGCACGGCCTGCCGACCCTGACCTTCAATGTGAAGATCCGCGAGAACGAGATGGCCATGCGCCGGGACATGCAGGAGTCCGCGGCCGAGATGCTGGAAGCGGCCGGCTTCACCAATGTCCGGGGGCACGACACCGGCTATACCCCGGGTCTCGGCATCCACGAGATGGGCACGGCGCGTATGGGCCGCGACCCGAAGACCTCGGTGCTGAACGCGCACAACCAGGTCCACGCCTGCCGCAACGTCTATGTCACCGACGGGGCGGCGATGACCTCCGCGTCCTGTGTGAACCCGTCGCTGACCTACATGGCG
>JAEYTM010000137.1 GCA_023434015.1 Pseudomonadota bacterium
CCCAGCTGGATCAATGTGGGCGCGGACGTCTTCACGGCGGACTTCGACGCTCCACGCACCCTGGTGCTGGAGGCTCGGAAATAATGCCGGCCAGGCGGCCGCGCGACGGCAAGTCTTTGCGATGAACCGCGCCCCGGCGCCGGTCGCCGTTCTGATGATCTCGCTCAACGAAGCGCACAATATGGAGGCCGTGCTCAAGAACCTGGCCGGCTTCGCCCGCGAGGTCGTGCTTGTCGACAGCTACAGCTCGGATGCGACCGTTGACCTCGCCCTGCGCCACGGCGTGCGGGTCGTCCAGCGCCGGTTCCGGGGCTTCGGCGACCAGTGGAACTTCGCGCTGCGGCTGTCGGTCGAGGCGCCCTGGACCATGAAGCTCGATCCGGACGAGCGGCTCACCGACGAGCTGAAGGAGTCGATCCGGGCGATGATCGCGCGGAACGACGCGGACGCGGCCGTCGTGAGGCGCCGCCTGTGGTTCATGAGCCGGCCAATGCCGGTCCGCCACGATATTCTGCGGCTATGGCGCACCGGCGCCTGCCGGTTCTCCGACGTGCTGGTGAACGAGCACCCCATCGTCGAGGGTCGCGTCACCACCCTGCGCGGCGACCTCGAACATCATGACAGTCCGAACCTTCACCACTGGTTCGAGAAGCAGAACGCCTACTCCACGGCCGAGGCGCTTGCCACCTGGCGAGCCGCGCCGCTGTCCGCCACGCCAAAGCTCTTCGGAGGCCAGCTTGAGCGCCGCATGTGGCTCAAGCGGCTGGCTCAGCGGACGCCCTTCGCCCCCTGGCTGATGTTCGCCTACTGCTACGTCCGCATGGGGGCGTGGCGCGCCGGGACCGCCGGCCTGACCTGGTCGCTGCTGCGGGCCGATGTTTGGCGGTGGCGCGCGTACAAGCTTCGCGAGTTCTCCCTCATGGGCCAGGGGTTCGAGCCGCCTCAGGCCCGCCCGGGCGCGCCCGACCCACGTGTGGAACAGGCCGACTGAACCGCGGCCGTCTCTTCCCGCGAGACGGCCGGCCAAACCCGGCGTAATTCTGAATACCGTCGTTAGTTGATCCTTGGCGTGCGCCGATGGGGCCGGTACCTGGGGTTCAAACGGTGGGGGCCGTGGAATGCGTGAACGGGCTATCGTCGAGGCGGTCCGCCGCGCCCCGTCCGCATTCCCAGTCCCCTGCGCCGCGGCTCCTGAGCGCATGAACAGGCGGACTTAGCCATGTGCGGGATCGTCGGCGTCGTCAGCAGGGGGTCGGTCGACCGGGAGGCTCTGGCCGCGGCCACCGGTCGCCTGTCGCATCGCGGCCCCGACGGATCGGGCGTCTTCATCGCGCGGTCCGAAGCCGTCGGCCTGGGCCATACCCGCCTGGCCATCATCGACCTGTCCGAAGGCGGCGCCCAGCCCATGACCTCGGCCGACGGCCGCTACACGATCACCTTCAACGGCGAGATCTACAATTACCGCGCGCTGAAGGCCGAGCTGCGGGCCCAAGGCGTCCGGTTCCGGGGCCAAACCGACACGGAGGTCCTGCTCGAGGGCTTCGCCCGGCTGGGGCCGGCCATCCTCCAACGGCTGAACGGCATCTTCGCCTTCGCCGTTCACGACGCGGTCCGCGACGAGGTGTTCGTCGCCCGCGACCCGCTCGGCGTTAAGCCCCTCTACTACGCCGAGACGAAGGGAACCGTGGTCTTCGGCAGCGAGATCAAGGCGATCATGGGTCTGGCGGCGATCGACCTGGCCCTCGACCCCTCGGCGCTGCGGCGATACCTGACATTCCTCTGGTGTCCCGGCGAACAGACCCTGTTCCAGGCGGTTCGCAAGCTCTCCCCCGGCGCGGCCATGGTCCTGCGGTCGGGCGCGGTTGTCCGTCAGGAGTCTTACTGGCGTCCTCCCGCCTATGCGCCGCGGCGGGATTGGAGCTGGCGCGACTGCGCGCACGAACTGGCGGCGACCGTCGACCGCTGCGTGACGCGCCAGATGGTTTCCGACGTGCCTGTCGGAGCCTTCCTGTCGGGCGGCCTGGATTCCAGCGCCGTGGTGGCGGCGGCGCGGATCCAGGCGCCCGACATCCTGTGCTTCACGATCGACGCCGGACGCGAGGACGGGACCACAGACGATCTGCCCTATGCCCGCGCCACCGCCGCGGCGCTGGGCGTCAGGCTGGAGGAGGTGCGGGTGGACTCCGCCGCCCTGTGCGACCGCCTGATCGACATGCCCCATGTCCTCGACGAGCCCCTGGCCGACCCGGCCTGCCTCAACGTCGGCTTCATCGCCGAACTGGCGCGGTCGCACGGCGTGAAGGTGCTGCTCTCCGGCGCCGGCGGCGACGATCTGTTCACCGGCTACCGCCGTCATACGGCCCTCGCCTTCGACCGGCTCTGGGACGGGGCGCCGCCGATCGCGCGGGCGGGACTGGCCGCCGCCCTTGGTCATCTGTCCGGCCATGGCGCGGGTCTGCGCCGCCTTCGCAAGGCGGTGGCGTCCGGGGCTCTGTCCGGAGACCGCCGGCTGTCCTCGACATTCGCCTGGGGCCCGCTCGGACTGCCGGACGAACTGCTCGCGCCGGCCCTGAGAGCCGCCTGCGCGGAAGACAACGTCTTCGAGCCGATGGAACGGCTGCTGGCCGACGCCCCGCGGCTGCCGGCCATCGAGAAATGCCTCCGGCTGGAACAGCGCTTCTTCCTCGCCGACCACAACCTGACCTACACCGACAAGATGTCGATGATGGCCGGCGTCGAAACCCGGACACCCCTGCTCGACATCGAACTGGTCGAGTTCGCGGCCCGGGTGCCGGTCGAATGGAAACATCGCGGCCTGACCCTGAAGTGGATCCTGAAACGGTCGCAAATCGGCCGCCTGCCGCCGTCCACCATCTTCCGGCCGAAGACCGGCTTCGGCGCGCCGTTGCGCCGGTGGCTGCACGAGGAAATGAGGGACACCGTGGCCGAACTGCTCTCGCCCGCCACCCTGCGGAATCGCGGACTTTTCGATCCCGGTGCGGTAGCCCGATTGCGGACGGCGGACGCCGCCGGCGAGGTCGACGGCGCCTATACCCTTCTGTCCCTGATGTGCATCGAACTGTGGTGCCGCAGCTTCGTGGACCGCGCCGCCCACGCCTGAGCGCAGATCGCGCACCCACCCGCAACTTGGGGTTTCAGCACGCTTGCGCACGCGTTCGGCCTGTATCTTGCTGGCCAAGTGACGTAAGTCGCTCAGCGGGATCGGGGCCTTCCAAATTCGATGAAGCAAGTCCTGCAGGATCTGAAGAGCGGCCGGACGCTGGTGACCGAGGTCCCGGCGCCGCTTTGCCGGCCGGGGCATCTGCGGATCGTCACCTCGGTCACCCTGGTTTCGGCCGGGACCGAGCGGACGCTCGTGGAATTCGCCCGCGGGTCGCTGCTGTCCAAGGCGCGCCAGCAGCCGGAACGGGTCAGGGACGCGCTCCACAAGGCCGCCACCGACGGCCTGGTCTCGACCGTCCAGGCCATCCGCTCCAAGCTCGATCAGCCGATGGCGCTCGGCTACTGCAACGTCGGCCAGGTGCTGGAGGTCGGCGCCGGCGTCGAAGGCTTCGCGGTCGGCGACTGGGTGGTCTCGAACGGCGGCCATGCCGAGGTGGTGGTGGTCCCGCAGAACCTCTGTGCGCGACTTCCCGCGGACGTGGCCCCAGAGAGCGCGGTGTTCACCGTCCTGGGCGCCATCGCCCTGCAGGGTGTCCGGCTAGCCGAGCCGACCCTGGGGGAGAGCTTCGTGGTCGTCGGCCTCGGCCTCATCGGCCTGATGACGGTGCAGATTCTCCGCGCCAGCGGCTGCCGCGTGCTGGGCCTGGACCCGGATCCGGCCCGCCGGGCGCTGGCCCGCGCCATGGGCGCCGAGGCGCCGGACCTCGCGCCGGGCGGCGATCCGATGGCGGCCGCCGAGGGCTTCTCAAGAGGGCGCGGTGTCGACGGCGTGCTGCTGACGCTTTCCACCGCCAGCTCCGCCCCGGTGTCCCAGGCCGCGCGCATGTGCCGCCGGCGCGGGCGTATCGTGCTGGTCGGCGTCGCCGGCCTGGAGCTGAACCGCGCCGACTTCTACGAGAAGGAGCTCAGCTTCCAAGTCTCCTGCTCCTACGGCCCGGGGCGCTACGACCCCGCCTACGAGGAGAAGGGCCAGGACTATCCGCTGGCCTTCGTGCGCTGGACCGAACAGCGCAACTTCGAGGCCGTGCTGGAGCTGATGGCCGCGGGCCGCCTCGATGTGGCGCCCCTGATCACCCACCGTTTCAGCGTCGATGAGGCGGCGAGGGCCTATGACGTGCTGGGCTCGGGAGAACCGTCGATCGGCATTCTCATCAGCTATCCACGGCCAGCCGCAGACCCGCCGGCCCCCGCCACGACGGTACGACTGGGCGAGAGCGCCCGGCCGGCGCCGGGAGGCGCGGCCATCGGCTTCATCGGCGCCGGCGCCTACTCCGGCCGGACCCTGATCGGCGCATTCCGGGCTGCGGGCGCGGACCTGAACAGCATGGGGTCGGCCAGGGGCGTCTCGGCGACCCACCACGGCCGGAAG
>JAEYTM010000149.1 GCA_023434015.1 Pseudomonadota bacterium
GGCGCGCTGCAGTTCGCCCTGTTCCATACGATGCACATCACCGACGAGATTCTGATCCGCGAGGGCGTGCCGCTGCTCGACCTGCTGGACGGGGCGGCGGCCGGCAACGGCGGCGGCCAGTCCAGGCACGAGATCGACGCCCAGGCAGGTATTTCGAAGAACGGCTACGGCGCGCGGCTGAACGCCAAATGGCGGAGCGGCACCGAGGTTCGCGGCGGCCCGCTCGGCGGAGAGGATCTCAGCTTCTCGGATCTCACCACCGTCAACCTGCGGCTGTTCGCCGATCTCGGGATGCAGCCGATCGCGCGGCGACACCCGTTCCTGCGCGGCGCCCGGGCGACGATCTCGGTCGACAACGTCTTCGACAGCCGACTGAAGGTGCGGACCGACGCGGGTGAGACGCCGGTGAGCTATCAGCCGGACTACCTCGACCCGCTGGGGCGCACGATCCGGGTGAGTTTCCGCAAGCTGTTCTTCTGAGCTGACGGGAGCTTTGCGGAATCTGCCATAAGGGCGCGATGACGCCCGACTTCCGCACCCTTGCCGAGGCCGCCGCCTGGTTCGAAGCCTGGCTGGACCAGGCGGCGCTGCCGCTGTGGGCGCGCGAGGGCGTGGCGGCGGGCGGCGCCTTCCAGGAGGCGCTCTCGGTTCGCGGCGCGCCCCTGTCCCTGCCACGTCGCAGCCGCACGCAGGCGCGGCAGGCCTGGGTCTACGCCACTGCCGCCGCCCACCGCGAAGGGCCCTGGCTGCAGACCGCGGTGCAGGGATACCGGCAGTTCCGCGAACGGTACCGCCGCCCTGACGGCCTGTTCGTGCGGGTGGTGGATGCCGACGGCGGGGTGCTCGACGAGACCCCCGCGGTCTACGAACAGGCCTTCGTCCTGCTCGCCACGGCGGCGCTTTCGACGGTCAGCGACGATCCCGCGCCAGCCGAGGACGCCCGGCGCGTGCGCGAGGGGGTCGAGCGGCTCAGGCATCCGGCCGGCGGCTATCGTGAGTTCGGCGACCGGCCGTTCCAGGCCAACGCCCATATGCACCTGCTCGAAGCGGCGCTGGCCTGGGAGGCGGCGGCGCCGGGGGAGCCGGAATGGCGCGCCATGTCCGACGAGATCGCCGCGCTCGCGCTCGAACGGTTCATCGAGCCCGACGTCGGCGTGGTGCGGGAGTTCTTCGACGGGGCCTGGCGGCCGTTGGCGGGAGAAGACGGGCTGGTGGAGCCCGGGCATCAGTATGAATGGGCGTGGCTGCTCGATCGCTGGGGTCGCAGCCGCGGCCATGCGGACGCCATCGCGACGGCGCGCCGGCTCTATCGGAGCGGCGGTCGCGGCCTCGACGAGACGCGCAACGTGGCCGTGAACGCGCTCTGGGAAAATCTGAGCGTGCGCGACGCCACTGCCCGCCTCTGGCCGCAGACGGAGCGGTTGAAGGCCGCGCTGATCTTCGACCCGCCGGCCGCTGCGGTCTCGGCCGCACATGGATTGGCCCAATACCTCGCCACCCCGGCGCGAGGGGCCTGGCGCGACAAGATGCTGGCCGACGGCAGTTTCGTGGAGGAGCCGGCGCCGGCGACGTCGTTCTATCACCTGATCGGCGCGATCCTGCCGTTGATCGCGGCGGCGGCTCAGGGCTCGTCGTAGACGATCACTGCGCAGCCCTGTCTGCGGGCGTTGTGCAGGGCGGCCTGCAGGTCGGGCGGCACCGCCCCGGCATCGACGATCTCGCCGCTGCGCAACAGCTCGCCTTCGTCCCAGCCAAGCTGCTCCAGCGCGTGGAACCCGGCCTCAGCCGCCAAGTCCTCGGTGTCGCCACGGGCGAAGACCAGCAGGTCGTAACGGCGCCCATCCGGCTGGGAATTGGCCGGGCCGGCGGTCGCCCGCATGGTCAGCACGAAAATCCCGCTGGGCGCCTGATCCATGCCTTGTCAGCCCTGACATTTGCGGGCGATTGCCCCATATGAACGGTGTAGGGAGTAAGACATGAACAGTACCTGGTCCAAGTTCGCGTCCGCGTTCGCCATCGTTCTCGCCATCGGCATGCTGGCGCCCGAACCCGCCGAAGCGCGGCGTGGCGGCAGCTTCGGCAGCCGCGGCATGCGCACCTATCAGGCGCCCCCTCCCACACGCACCGCCGCGACCCAGGCGGCGCCGGTGCAGCGTTCAATGACCCAGCCGACGGCCCAGGGTCAGCAGGCGGGCGCGCGGCCCGCGGCCCCGGCCGCGGGTACAGCGGCTCAGCCGCAGCGGCGCGGCGGCTTCCTTGGCGGCATGGGCGGCGGCATCCTGGGCGGCCTGCTGCTCGGCGGCCTGATCGGCGCGATGATGGGCAACGGCTTCGGCGCCGGGGCCGGCGCCTTCATGACGATCCTGCTGCAGCTCGCCCTGGTGGGCGGCGCGGTATTCCTGCTGATGAAGCTGTTCCGGCGCCGGCAGGCGCAGCCGGCGGCGGCAGGCCAGGCAGGCTGGGCCGAAGGCGCTTCGCGGTTCGAGCCACCGGCCCGCCCGCGCGACACCTTCACCCCCACCACGCCGTCCTCCGCGGCTCCGTCCTATGCCGCCCCCGCCCCGGCGGCCGACATGGACCGCGACATCCTGGTGAGCCCCTCGGACCGCGACGCGTTCGAACGCCTGCTGACCGAGGTGCAGGACGCCTTCGGACGCGAGGACTATTCGGCGCTGCGCGAACGCACGACGCCGGAAATCATGTCCTACCTTTCGGAAGAGCTGAGCCAGAACGCCGTCAACGGCCATCGCAACGAGGTCAGCGGCACGCGCCTGCTGGAAGCCGATGTGGCCGAGGCCTGGAGCGAAGGCGATCGCGAGTATGCGACCGCGGCGATGCGTTACGAAAGCATCGACGTCCTGCGCGACCGTCAGACCGGCGCCGTGGTCGAGGGCGACGCCAGCCGTCCGACGGAAACCACCGAACTCTGGACGTTCGTCCGCACTTCCGGCGGCGCCTGGAAGCTGTCGGCCATCCAGCAGGCCTAGGCCGGCGATCATGGAGCCCGGGCGGCGACGGCGCCGCCCGGCCCGTTCCGGCCTGAGATCAGCGCAGGCCGAGCAGGCTCAGCACGATCAGGACCACGACGATCAGGCCGACGATGTAGATGATGTTGCGAACCACGTGATGCTCTCCTGTTGAGGTAGCGCAACGCGGTCCGTACAGAGCCTGTTCCGTCTGGACGCCCTCCGCGCATCGACGCTCAGGCCTCGGGCGGGTGCTCGCTGATCACCTTGAAGTCGACGAGCCAGTTCGTGCCGAAGGTGTTGGCGATCGGCACGTCGGTGGCGTCGCGGCCGCGGGCCATCAGCACCCGGCCGATCCGCGGCCGGTGGTTGCGGGCGTCGAAGGTGTGCCAGGCGCCGCCGAGATAGACCTCGAACCAGGCGCTGAAATCCATCACCCCGGCCGGCGGTACGCCGAAATCGCCCAGGTAGCCGGTGCAATAGCGCGTCGGGATGTTCATGCACCGGCACAGCGCCACCGCGAGGTGGGCGTAGTCGCGGCATACGCCGACCTTCTCTTCATAGGCCTCCAGGGCGGTCCGGGTGGCGCGGGCGTGCTCGTAGCCGAACCGGATATGCTGGTGGACGTAGTCGACGATCGCCTGCACCCGCGGCCAGCCCGGCTCGATGCTCCCGAACAGCGACCAGGCGATGTTGCTGAGCCGGTCGGTCTCGCAGTAGCGGCTGCCCAGGAGATAGACGAGGACGTCGTCGGGCAGTTCGTCCACGGGATGCTGGATGGCGTTGGGGCTCTGCGGGTCGGCGAGGCCGGTGTCGCGGATGACGAAGTCCGAGGACAGTGTCATCCGCCCGGCGGGGGCCATGATGCGGGTGCAGATATTGCCGAAACCGTCGATGTACTGGCGGACATCCTGGGGCGGGTCGGTGTGCAGCAGATCCGGCGTCTCCAGGTCGCCACGGCGCGACGGGTGGACACTGAGCATGAGGACCATGGGAACCGGCGCCGGGCAGTCGTAGGTGATCTCGAAGCCGGCCCGAATGCGCATGGATGTCTCCCAGTGAAGGTTACCGGACCATGCCAATGGCCTTCTCGGCCGTGGGTTGCATGCAGAAGTCGTTTTCGGCCCGGACATCCACCTGCACGTCCATGCCGAGGTAGTCCGAGGCCAGGCCGGACCAGGTTCCGTGCAACGGCGTGGCCTGCCGGGGATCGCGCGCGACCGCCACCCTGACCAGGTCGGCGTTGCCGACGATGCCGTTGGTGGGATCGAACTCCACCCAGCCGCAGGCCGGCAGATAGACCTTCACCCAGGCGTGGGTATGGCCTGAGCCAATGCGGCCGCGATCAGCCCCGCTATAGGGGCTGTAGATGTAGCCGGAGACGAAACGGGCGGCGAGGCCGAGGCTGCGGACCGCCTCGATCATCAGCACGGCGTAGTCGCGGCAGCTGCCGGTGCGCGACGACAGGGTCTCCAGCGGGGCCTGGGCGGCGCCCACAAGGCGCGTGCGATACTTGAAGTCGGCGTAGATCGCCTGGGTCATCTCGCTGAGCAGGGTCTGCAGGCTTGTACGGCCCACGGGCCGCACGAAGCGGCGCGCCCAGGCGTCGATCAGGCCGTCGGGGTCGGGGTACTGACGCTCGAGCGACTGGACCAGGTCGGGAAGGTCATCGGGGCTGTAGGCGAACGGCATGGCGCCCGAATAGACCTCGATCTCTCCGTCCACGTCGGCGAAGGCGGGCAGGGGCAGGTGCTCCAGGCGCACGTGGCTGTCGAACACCAGCTCGTCGGTGCGGCCCGAGAATCCGGCCACCCCGACACAGTTGCCGAATACGTCATGAACAGCACGCAGACGGTTCGGCGTCGGGGTGATCGTCAGATCATGCGACAGAACCCGCTGGTCGTAGCTTTCCCGCGGCCGGAACATCATCCGATGCTCGCCCAGCGCCACCGGATTGCGGTAGCGGTAGCGCGTCACGTGGCGGATCGAGAGGATCGGCATTGAACGAAAGTTGGGCCGATTCACCGGCAGGGTCGAAACTATTGCTAAGCCGTGACGATCCGCCGCCGGTGGTTGTCACGAATCAGGGCGGCGCATCGCCGGTTCTGCTTATCGGTGATCATGCCGGGCGGGAGATCCCGCGCGCACTGGGCGCCCTCGGCCTGCCGGCGGAGGCCTTCGATCTGCACATCGCGTGGGACATCGGCATCGCCGGGCTGGGCGAGCGGCTGGCCGTCGCGCTGGACGCCTGCTTCATCCGCCAGACCTATTCGCGGCTGGTGATCGACTGCAACAGGCGGCTGGGTGAAGACGGTTCGATCCCCGCGATCAGCGACCGGATCGCCATCCCCGGCAATACGGGGCTCGATCCCCGGTCGATCGCCGCCCGACAGGCCGAGGTCTACCAGCCCTATCAGGACGCCATCGGCGCGGAGCTGGACCGCCGGCTGGCGGCAGGCCGCGAAACCCTGCTGGTCTCGCTGCACAGCTTCACGCCGGTGTTCCAGGGGCATGTGCGGCCGTGGCGGATGGGCGTGCTGCACCGGAACGACTCGCCGCTCTCCCATCGGATGCTGGCCCTGCTGCGGCGCGAACTGGGCGAGGGGGCGGGCGACAACGAGCCCTACCGGATGGACGATATCGACAACACCGTCCCGCTGCACGTCGACCCGCGCGGCCTGGACTATCTGGAGCTGGAGGTGCGGCAGGACCTGATCGCCGAGCCGGCGGGCCAGGACGAAATCGCCGGCCTGCTGGCGCCCCTCCTGCGTGAAGCTGTCGCTGGCGCCGGCTGAGGCTTCCCCTTTGCCGCGTCTTCTGCGAGGGACGTTCCCGTGACCGTGACTCGCGCCATCATCCTCAGCGCCGGACAGGGCAAGCGTCTGCTGCCCCTGACGGAGACCCGCCCGAAGTGCCTGATCGAACTGTCGGGCCGAACCCTGCTGGCCTGGCAACTGCTGCGCCTGGAAGCGGCCGGCCTGCGCGAGGCGGTGGTGGTCACCGGCTTCGGCGCCGAGGAGGTCGATGCGGAGATCGCCCGCCTGGATCTGCGGCGGCTGGCCGTGCGCACCTTCTACAATCCGTTCTACGCCCTGGCGGACAATCTGGCGTCCTGCTGGGTCGCCAGGCACGAGTTCGACCGCGATGTCCTGCTGCTGAACGGCGACACCATCTTCGAAGGCCGGATCGCCGAGCGGCTGCTGGCTGCCCCGTCAGCAGAGATCACCGTCACTGTCGACCGCAAGGCCGGCTACGACGCCGACGACATGAAGGTGGAGACCGACGGCGGCCGGCTGGTCGCCATCGGTAAGACCATCGAGACCTACGACGCGGAGTCCATCGGCTTCCTGCGGTTCTCGGCCGCGGGCGCGGAGCGCTTCATCGCGAAGGTCCAGCAGACCATGCAGCGGCCCGAGGGCTTGCGCCGCTGGTACCTCAGCGTGATCAACGACCTAGCCCAGTCCGGCGCGGACGTGCGGGTCCAGTCCATCGAGGGGCTGGAGTGGGCGGAGATGGATTTCCCGCAGGACGTGGAGTCCAACAGGGCGTTGACCGCCCGCTGGGCGGCCGAGGAAGGCGTCGGCGCCTAGGCCTCCACGAGGCGACGAACGAGGTCGAGATCGGCAGGCTTGTCCACGTCGACGGCGGCGAGGCCGAAAGGCGAGGGAACCACCGCCGCCCGCACGTCCGCCAGTTCTCCCAGCCGCCTGCCGGCCCTGTCCAGGGTCAGGCGGCCCGTCGCGTAGCTGAGCAGGGTTCCGACCCCCAGCAGACCGGCGATCCGCCAGGGCTTCTTGCGTTCCGCCTCCACGCGCCGCCAGAGATCGACGACGCCGAGCGCGCGCGGATTGGCCAGGTAGAAGAGGTTGCAGCCGGACCATTCGCCGTCGGCGAACCGCAGATAGGTCCGCGTCGTGCCCGGCGCGGCGGCCTCCACGACGTCCCGCCGCGCCACCAGGGCGGCGACATCGGCGCCCGCGGGGACGTCGGCGAGGAAGCGGCCGATCCATTCCGGCCGCAGCAGGGCATGGTCGACGGTGGTGACGAGCAGGGGCGTCCCCAGCGCCTCCGCGCCCAGCCGGACGCTCTGGCTGGGGCCGGGGGCGGGGGGCAGCGCCTCCGCCGGCAGACCTTCCAGCGCGTGGCGAATGCCGGGATCGTCGCTGGAGACGCCGATCCGCGTCGCGCCGGCCGCGGCCACGGCCTCGACCACCCGCGCCAGCAGGGTACGGCCCTGCAGGGGGATGAGCCCCTTCTGACTGACCCCGGCATAGTCGGCGACCGGGTCCACACCGCCGCGCGAACCCGCCAGGATCAGGGCGTTGAAGGCGGTCACCCGAGCGCCTTCTCGTAGATCCGGAACGTCTTGTAGACCGGCGAGCCGATCGCCTCGCTGATCCGGTTCATGGCCAGGTTGTCCTCTAGCACCCAGGACAGCTCCCCCCATTCGACGCCGAGCTTGCGGGCGGCCAGGGTGACGGTGTCCATCAGCAGGAAGGGCATGAGCTGGCCGCGGCGGGTGGCGGCGAATTTCTTGCGCACGCCCATCAGTGGGACACGGACGGTCTTCAGGCCCCGCACCTTCAGCCGCCACAGCAGCTTCAGCCAGCCGAAGGGCAGGAGGCGGCCGTTCAGGTCGGCGATGGCCTCATTGAGGTTGGGCAGGAAGATCAGGAAGCCAGCCGGCTCGCCGTCGATGTCGGCGAAGAGCGTCATCCGGGGGTCGATCACCGGTTTCAGGGACCTGGCGAGCTGAGCGGTCTCGGCCTCGGTCGTCGGCGTGAAGCCCCAGTTGTCCGACCAGGCGTCGTTGAGGATTTCGGTCAGGGCCCGGACCTCGGCGTCATAGCGCTTCATATCGAGGGTCCGCAGGGTCACGCCCGGCGGCAGGCCGCGGCGCACCCTGCGCAGGACCGGTTCCGGCAGGTCGGTGGTGACGCTGCAGCGATAGGCGTAGAGGTCCTTGGCCCGGATGTAGCCCTGCTCCTCGATGCGCCCGCCGACATAGGGCTGGTCGTGCGGCATCATCACCATAGGCGGGCTGTCGAAGCCCTCGACCAGCAGGCCGACCTCCTCGTTGATCGACAGGTTGAGCGGGCCGAGCACCCGGTCGCAGCCGCGCTCGCGCAGCCAGGCCTCGGCGGCGCCAAACAGCTTCTCGAACACCGCCGGATCGTCCTCCGCGGCGATCATGCCGAAGTGGCCGGTCTTGCCTTCGCCCTGGGGCGCCAGGTGGTCGATCTGGGCGCTGATCCGTCCCACGTCGCGGCCGTCGCGCACCGCCAGCCAGAACTGCACGTCGGCATGGGCGAAGAACGGGTTGGTCTTCGGCGAGAGGGCCTCGCGGCGTTCGATCAGCAGCGGGGCGATGTAGTGGGGATCGTCGGCGTTCAGCCGCATCGGCAGGCGGATGAACCGATCGAGCTCGGCGCGGCCGGCCACCGGCACGATGGCGATGGCGGACGGGGCCGCGTCGTAGGCCATCACCCCTCCAGGTACAGAAGGGCCGTGGCCCCGAGGCCGGCGAAGATCACCGGCGCCGACCAGGCGGCGAGCAGGGCGGGCGCCGATCCGCTTTCGCCCAGCGCGGTGAAGATGCCGTCGACGACGATGAACAGCAGGCCGGCGGCCAGGCTGACGACGAGCAGGGTCGCGCCCTTGCCGTTTCGGAAGTTTGCCAGGGCCGATGGCGCCGCCAGCAGCAGCATCACCAGGGCGGCGAAGGGCGCGGCCCATATCCGCTGAAGCTGTGTGGCGTAGAAAGCCCTCGGACGTTCCGAGGCGCCACCCTCCAGCGCGCGCCGGGCCGACCCGGGAGACACGCTCTGTTCCGGCGAGAACAGGGTGCGGACGTCGGCGGGGTTCAGGCGGTTGGGCCAGACCATCTCGGCGGCCGAGCTTTGCCGGACGGAGTCGGCGCCGATGGCGTCGAAGCGCGGCGAGATCAGTCGCCACTGGCCGTCCTGGTAGATGGCCGCGTCGGCGTGGGTCCGCTGCAGCAGGCGGCCATAGGCGTCGCGGCGGTAGATGGTGACGTCCTTCAGCTGGCGGCCGGAATCGTCCACGGGGGCGGCCACCACGATCTCGCCGCCGACGCGGAAGGTGCGCGGCGAGACGTTCATCGGCTCAGCGGCCGGGGCGGGGGCGCGCCACCACTGGGCCAGGGTTTCGTCGGTTCGCGGGGCCACCCACGATCCCATGACAAGCTGCAGCACCATCACCGCCACCGCCGCCGGCGCGGCCATGGCGGTCAGGCGGTAGGCCGACATGCCCGTCGATCGCATGGCGGTGACGGCGCTCTCCCGGGCCAGCTGGGTGAAGGCGAACAGGGACCCGGCGAGGACGGCGAGGGGGGCGGCCTGTTCGATGAGCCGGGGCATCCGCAGCAGGGCGTAATAGGCCACCCCGCCGGCCCCCAGCTGTCGATCCAGGATGTCGGTGGTGACGTCCAGGAGATCGAGGATCTGCAGGATGCCGACCAGCACGGCCAGGGCCGCGAGAATGCGTCCGCCGACCAGGCGCACCACATGGCGGGTGAGGGTCAGGGTCATGCGGCGGCCCGGCGCGCCTTGGGACGTGCGCGCAGGCGGCGAAGGGCGTCGGCGATATGTTCGGCGACCAGGCCGATCGGGGTCTCGCCGGGGCGTTTGCGGCTGCTGACGAAGATGCCGATGCACAGGGCCGCGAAGGCCAGGAAGGGCAGGCCGACGCCCACCGCCGCCGGAACCCGCCCGCTCATGGCGAAGCTCTGGCCGAGCTGCAGCAGATGCTGGAAGGCCAGCAGCAGCAGGCCGGCCATGATCACGCCCGGCGCGCGCCCGCCGCGCTTGGCGGCCAGGCCGAGCGGCAGGGCCAGCAGCGGCAGCAGCGGCAGAGACAGGGCGCGGGCAAGTCGTCCGTAGAATTCCGCCAGCAGGGTCTGCCGCGGGACCATCGGGGCCGGGCTTGCGGCCTCCCGCAGCAGTTCGCTGAGAGTGAGCTCCCGCTCGTCGCCGCCCCGTGCGCGCAGCAGGCGCGCCGCGCCGGCCAGGGGGACGCGGACGGTCAGGTTATTGAACGACAGGATTTCCGGCTCACCCCGGCTGTTGGCCCGCAGCTGCTGGCCGTTGGTCAGGGAGAGAATGACGCTGTTCTCGTCCGGATCGGGGCTGAGTTCGCCCGTGGAGGCGGTGGTGATGTTCTCGGTTCCGTCCGGGCCCAGCCGACGGATAAACACGCGGTTGAGCCGCCGGCCGCCGGGATCGGCCGAATCCGCGGTTATGGTGACGGTCTCGTCCGGCGAAATGATCGTCTGTCCCGGAGCGGCGCCGTTCCAGCCGGCGTTTTCGGCCGCATGCAGGACGGCGCGGTAGCCGTAGCGGCTGTAGGGCTGCAACAGGCCGAACACGATCAGGCTGACAGCCATCAGCACCGCGCCGAGGCCGACATAGGGCGCGGCCATGCGGGTCAGGGACACGCCATTGGCCAGCAGGGCGTCGATTTCGGAATCCTCGTTCATCCGGCTGATCACGACGAACAGGGCGATGAAGAAGGCCGCCGGCAGTGTCAGGCCGAGGTAGTGCGGCACGAGATTGACGGCCAGCTCGGCGGCGAAGCCGAAGCGGTTGCTGCTGGCCGACAACATGTCGAGCAGGCGCAGGGTGCGTTCGAGCAGCAGGGCGACCAGGGTGACGCCGAGGGCGCCCAGCATCGGCCACAGGCAGAGCTTCAGGACGTACCGGTCGATGATGCGCACGCCGCCCCCCGTAGTCCGGCGCGCTACGACGCCCATCGCCGGGCCAGGACGTCGGCCAGGCCGGCGACCGCCTCTTCGTCCAGCGCGATCGCCGAGGACAGGGCCGGCGGGCCCGGCCAGCCCGCGTCCGGATAGCTGCGCCCCTCATGTTCGCGCAGGCCCTCGTAGCGCGGAATGACATGGAAGTGGACGTCGCGGTCGACCATCATCAGCATCAGATAGTTGATCCGCGTGTAGGCCACGAGGCCCGAAAGCGTCGATTCGACGCCGGCGATCACCGCCTTCAGATCGGCGAAGGCTGCGACACTAAGCTCCGAGAAGGCGAGCGCCGGCTCCTTGCAGACCAGCACCAAGGACCCAAATGTAACCTGCTGGGGACGCACCAGCACCAGCCAATGCTCGGTCTCGGCGACCGTGGAGCCTGGGTAACCGAATTTAAGTGCGGTGGGGTTTGTCATGCGGCCCTGGCGACAGGCGCTGGGGCCGTCCTGCGGCATCATAAGGAGCCGATCCGAGCGATGAAAGCCCGAACCGTCCTGTCCGCCGTGGCCGCGGCCGCCGCTGTTCTGACCGCCGCGCCCGCCCTCGCCGCCGACGCCTGCGCCGGGAACGAGGCGCCGGGCATGGCCCGACTGGCCATCGAGGTGCACGGCGCCAGGCCGATCCGCGGCGAGGTGGCGATGACGGTCTATCCGAACAGCCGCAAGCGGTTCCTGGCCCCCGGCGGAAAGCTCGCCCGCCAGCGCGTCAAGACGGCGGCGGTCACCACCGCCTGCTTCTGGCTGCCGCCCGGCCAGTACGCGGTCGCCGTCTATCACGACGCCAATGGCAACGAGGATTTCGACCGGACGCTGGTCGGCCTGCCGGCCGAGGGCTTCGGCTTCTCCAACGATGCGCCGACCCGCATCGGCCTGCCGCCGCTGGAATCGGTGCGCTTCAGGCTCTCAGCCGGCGACCCGCCGATGAAGATTCAGATGCGCTATATGCGCTAGGCCAGGACGTAACGCCCCAGTTCCTCGACCTGACCGCCGGCGCCGAAGCCACGCGCCACGATCCGGGTGGTGAAAGCGCCGCCCGTCCGCTCGATCTCGATGCCGTGCCAGCGGGCCGGGACCCCGTGACCATCGGCCGCCGCCGAGGCGGACGGCACGCCGAGCACCGGAATCGGCCCGTCGGGTCCGGGCGTCGTCCGGGCCGGCGCCTCGTGGGCATGGCCGTGGATGACAAGTTCCGCCCCCGTCCGCCTCAAGACGTCCCGCAACGCTTCGGCGTCGACCAGCGAC
The DNA here is from genome assembly GCA_023434015.1 of Pseudomonadota bacterium. GTDB lineage: Bacteria > Pseudomonadota > Alphaproteobacteria > Caulobacterales > Caulobacteraceae > Phenylobacterium. The sequence goes on from JAEYTM010000149.1 coordinate 11,985, forward strand.
TTGCGGCCGGAGACCACGCCCGCGACGATCGGGTGGTGGACCATCACCAGCCGGTAGAGGCCGGCCGCCCGCAACTCCGCCAGCCGCGCTTCCAGCCGGTCGATCTGCGCCTCGCCCAGGCGCCCCTGCGCCAGGTGCAGGGCGGTGGGCACGGCCGAGCACAGATTGACCAGCGCCACCGGGCCGCGCACGCGCACCTTGGGAAAGGCCTCGTCGGGATCGTCGCCAAGCCAGGCCGCCCAAGGGGCGAATCGCTCGGGGTTCGCAGGGCCGGTGAGGCTGTCGTGGTTGCCGGGGCTGACGGTCAGGTCGCCGGCCGGGCCGAAGCCCTCCAGCCAGGCCTGCGCCGCGGCGAATTCCTCCGGCGTGGCGAAGTTGGTCAGGTCGCCGGTGATCGCAATGTGATCCGGCGCCCGCGCTTTCACGTCCGCGACGATCGCGGCCAGGACCTCCGGGCGGTGATGGACCCGTTTCCGTCGCCAGGCGATGCGGCTGAGCAGGCGTTTGGACGCAAGGTCGCGCCAGCCGGTGCGAGAGGCGGGCGGCGAAAGATGCGGATCGGACAGGTGGGCGAGGCGGAAGCTGGTCAAACCGGCGAATGCAATCTGGCAGGGGGGACGCAAGCTGCGTATCAAGTCCGCCTGATTTGCATAGGGGCGACGTGGGTTTGCAAGCGCTGGACGACGTGAAGGGCGGACCGCGCCCGGTGCTGGCGGTGGCCCTGGGGGCCGGCGTGGCCCGCATCTGGGGGATGACCGGCGCCGAGCGGCTGCGCCGGATGTTCGTCCGGGCGAAGCTGGAAACTGCCACCGAGGCCGAAGCGCTGGCCGCCGCGCCGGACCGGGGCGTTCTGCTGGCGCGGGCTGACTGGGTGTTCGACGAGGGCCTGATCGTCGCCATGTCCAAGCGGCCGGGCTGTGTTCTGGTCAATGGCGAGGGGCAGGCCGTGGCCGCCCATGTCGCCGGTGCGCAGATGGCCGAGGCGGTCGAGGCCCTGGGGGACGGCGCGCCGGTCGGCCTGCCGGGCGTGCAGAGGCTTGATCCGGGCGAACTCGCCTACAACAGCGCCCTGCGCAAGCGTGAGCCGCCGGTGCTGGAGCGCCTGACCGAATCCAATGTGCGCGCCGTCGAGGCCCGGACCTTCAAGGGCTCCTACAAGGGCGTCACCGACCTGGTGACCAAGTACGTCTGGCCGACGCCGGCGCGCATCGTCACCCGCTGGTGCGCGCTCGCGCGGATCACGCCCAACCAAGTGACCTTTGTCGGCTTCCTGCTGGTGCTGGCCGCCTTCTGGCTGTTCTGGATCGGCGAGTTCGGCTGGGGCCTGCTGGCCGGCTGGCTGATGACATTCCTCGACACCGTCGACGGCAAGCTCGCGCGCGTGACCATGACCTCGTCCAAGTGGGGCAACGTCTTCGACCATGGGATCGACCTGGTGCACCCGCCGTTCTGGTGGTGGGCGTGGTTCGTCGGCGTACAGCAGGCGACGGCGCATCCGGTCGGCTGGCCGCAGATCGTGCTTGGCGTGATCCTGGTCGGCTATGTGGTGCAGCGGGGGCTGGAAGGCGTGTTCATGCGGCTGTTCAACATGCACGTTCACGCCTGGCGGCCGTTCGACAGCTTCTTCCGCCTGATCACCGCCCGCAGAAACCCGAACCTGATCCTGCTGACGCTGTCGGTGCTGGCGGGCAGGCCGGACATCGGCATCGTCGCGGTGGCGGTCTGGACGGCGCTCTCGCTCGTCGTCCATTTCGTGCAGATCCTGCAGGGCCTGGCGACGCCGCGCGGCCAGGTGGTTTCCTGGATGTCCCGTTGATCCGAGCCGGGATCATCTGGAACCCGAAAAGCCGCCGCAACCTGCGAGCGGACGGACCGCCCGCGAGCCCGCCGGGCATGCTGGCCGCCGTCGCCGGCGAGCCGGCGGCGCTGGTCGAGACGCTCGCGCGCTTCGCGGCCGAGGGCGTCGAACTGGTCGTCGTCGACGGGGGCGACGGCACCATCCGGGAGGTGCTGAGCCGCCTCCCGGAAGCCTTCGGCGGCCGTCCGCCCCGACTGGCCATCCTGCCGACCGGCAAGACCAACGCCCTGGCCCTGGACCTGGGCGTGCCGCTCGGCTGGCCGCTGCACGCCGCCCTGGCCGCGGCGGAACAGGCCGGCAAGCCGCTGAAGACCCGCCGTCCGCTGGAGGTGGTCCGCGCGGGAGCGGCCGGGCCGGAGCTGCGCGGCTTCGTGTTCGGCACGGGCGCCTTCGTGCGCGCCACCGACCTGGCGCGGCGTCCGCATGGGATCGGCCTGATCGACGGGG
>JAEYTM010000166.1 GCA_023434015.1 Pseudomonadota bacterium
CTTCAGTTCCGGCGTCTCGGCGCCGTTTGACGCGCCCTTGTAATAGCCAAGACGACCGAGAATGCGCTGGGCTGACGCTACCGTGGTCGCCGGGATCGGCGCAGCGGCCCGGGCGGCGCGCTCGCCGAGCGGCCGGAAGGCAGCGACGTCGCGGTCGGCTGCGGCGAGCACCGTCGGGGTCAGCTTGGCTTCCAGGTCGACCGCGTTGGCGCGGGCCTGGGCGTCGCCGCCGACCGCGGCGATGGAGAACCACTTGTAGGCTTCCGCCAGATCGCGCGCGACGCCGCTGCCTGACTGATAGAGCAGGCCGAGATTGTACTGGGAATCCACCACGCCCCGTTCCGCCGCGTCGCGGAACCAGCGCGTCGCTCCGACAAGGTCCTGCGCCCCACCCTCCCCCCGGAAATAGTAGAGGGCCAGGTTGTGCATGGCCGCGGCATCGCCGCCTTCGGCCGCGCGCTCGGTCCAGCGGCGCGCTTCGGTCAGGTTCTCGACCACGCCGAACCGGCCGTTCTCGTAGAGCTTGGCGAGATAGAATTGAGCAGGCGCGTGCCCGCGTTCGGCGACGGCGCGCAGCTGGGCCAGGGCGCCGGTCTCCTCGTTTTCGACCCCGCGCACCGCGCGGACGTAGTCGCCGATCAAGGTGTCCGGGCGCGGCGTGGACGCCGGGGCCGGGGCGGTCGCCTCGATCGGCGCCGCCGGACCCAGGGCCTGCGGCGCCAGGGCGACGGCCGCCCGCGGCGAGCTATGGATCGAGGCGATGGTCGCCATGTCCGGCAGTGAGACCTGCACCGGGCCTTCCATCAACACCACGCCGGCCGTGCCGACGCTGAGGAAGGCGGCCCCGCCGGCCACCATCAAGGCGGTCTGCAGGGTGGAGTTCTGCGCCCGGCGCGGCTTTGCGACCCCGAACAGACCGCCGGCCGGGCGGCTCGGAGCGCGCCAGCTGGCTTTGGCCTTGACCTGCATCCGCGGAGCCGCCGCGGCTGCGCCGTTCGCACGGGCGGTCGCGCGGGCCTGATCGATGACCTCGCGGGTGGACAGAGGGCGGTCCACGACGTCAACGGGCGGCGCCGGCTGGTCCAGGCCGAAGATGTCGTCCGTCGGCTCGACGATGGGGGCGAAGCCCTCCTCGGGGCCGAAATCCTCAAGGTCGTAATCCGCGACCGGCGTCTCGGCGGTGGTCTCGTCAGCAAGGTCCCCGCTCTCGGCGCGGGAGAACAGCTCCGGGCCGAAGGCGGCGGTGGACAGCGGCGCGGTCGTCGACGCCGGACGCGACGGGCCTTCGCCGATCCGCTGCTCGATCCGTTCGCGGGCCTCGTCCAGCAGGCGCGCCGTGCGCTCTTCGCTCTGGCGGATGCGCTCGGCGAGGTCCCCTGACGCGCGCTCGTGGCGCTGCTCGATACGTTCGGTGACCCGCGCCACCTGCTCGCCCACGTCGTCGATAGCCTGGGCGGCGCGATGTTCGGAGACCAGCATGCGCTCGGTCATCCGGGCGATCTCGGCGCCCAGCTTGCCCAGCGCCTCGGCGTGGACGTGTTCGGCGCGGCCCAGGCGGGACTCGACCGCACCGGCGATCCGCGCCATCTCGCCCCCCACCTGAGCGATGGCTTCGGCGCTGCGCTGTTCGGAGGTCTGCACCCGGCGGTTCAGAATCTCCGCCATGCCGAGGACTTCGCGGCCCATCCGCTCGATGGCCTGGGCCGAGCGGCGTTCGGCCGCCTGCACCTGGGCGGCGAGTTCGGCGAACCGCTCGTCTATCCGGCCGGCCGAAGTCGCCTTGAGCTTCTCGGCGATCTGGGCGCGGGCGTCCTCGACCCGCTCGGGCAGGCCGGCGGCGAGGTCCTCGAAGCGGCGCTCGATTTCCGTTGGCCCGCCGACCTCCACGGATCGCAGACGCCCGTCGAGCGCCGCAAAGGAACCGCGCAGGGTCTCGAGCGCCTCGGCGGTGCGTCCCTCAGCGTCGGCCAGTCGCTGGCCCAGGCGGCCGACCACCTCGTCGATGAGCTGGGCCGGATCGCCACCGGCGAAGGACTCGGCGCGCTGCACCCTCGCCTCAAGCGCGCTCAGCGCCTCGCGGGTACGCGTCTCGCCGTCATGGACGCGATGGGCGACGCGGCTGATCGCCTGCTCCAGGACGCGCAAGGCTTCGGTCGACCGCGGGCCAGAGGTTTCGGCTTCCATCCGGCGCAGCCGTTCGGCCAGCCTGCCGTTCTCGGACTCGACCTGATCCACCGCGCCCTCGAAACGCGCCGCGACAGCGAGGTGCTCGCGTTCGGCGGAGTCGATGCGGGCCACCGCCTTGCGAACCGAATGTTCGACGCCGGAGATCGCCAGGCCCGTTCGGGTTTCCGAGGCCTCGATGCGGTCGGTCAGACGATCCAGCGCATGGGCCACGCGGCTGAGGTCGTCGAGGCGAGCACCGGGACCCGAGCTCACCAGCCGTGGGCGGGGCGGATCCGGCATGGCGCGCGCGGCGCGCTCGAAGGAGTCTTCGGAAGCCACATCTCCCGTTACCTCATCTTCGAGGATCACGCGATTCAGCCATTCGCCGAGCGTCATGCCGGAGCGACGCGCGAGGTCCTTCGCGACCTCGCGAGCCTTGGGATCGATCCCCTTGACGCTCCAGGGCGCCCCCACCGACATCGAATCGCTTCTCCAGCTTCAGGTCAGGCTACGCACCGATGCATTGGGGTGTAAACGCAACCTTAACGCTACATGTGGTATGTTCAGACCTATCCTGTGGATGCGCGGTAGCGGTCCCCCGGGCGGCCTTCCGTTTGCGTCCGCAGGCTGCGATATGCGGTCGCAGATGAGCTTTCCGGTCACCCTCGCCTTCACCGCCGGCTTCCTGGCGCTGGCCATCCTGGCCGGCTGGCTGGGCGCGAGGCCGCCCAATCCGCATCGTGGACCGCGAATGGCGCCCTGGCGCTTCATTATGCTGCTGTCCGCGGCGGGCGCCCTGCTGATGATCGTCCACCTCGTGAACCTGATGGGCGTGACCACCGGGCGCTAGGCAGCCTCGGCGCCAACGCGTCGCTCCTCCGTCCGCCGCGGACGCTTCGCAAGCCCCGCCACCCCGCCGGATGACAGCAATCCCACGTCGGCCAGCAGGATCGGGATGGCCCACTTATGGGGGGCTGCGACATAGCGCGGCTGCCAGACCGGGTCGTACTTTCCCTTGTACCGGCGCACGCCCTGGAAATTGTAGATCTCCTCACCGCGCTCGAAGAGCAGGTTGCCGACCCGCGACATCATCGGCGCAAGGGGCCGGTCCTCCAGCCCGGCGAGCGGCGCCATGCCGAAATCGAACGCCTGATAGCCCTGCCGCCGGCCCCAGCCGATCAGCTCGACGAACAGGTAGTCCATGATGTTCTTCGGCGCCTCGTCGGAATAGCGCATCAGGTCCATCGAGTAGGAACTGCGCGCCGCCGTCGTCCAGAGCGTCGCGAAGGCCACCGGCCGGCCGTAGACCCGGACCAGGGCTACCGGGAACTCCGCCACATAGCCGGGCGTGAAGCCGCCCATGGAGAAGCCCTTTTCACCACCCGCGTGATGGGCCAGCCACTGATTGGAGATTCCCTGGAGCAACGGAAGGATCGCCTCGACCTCCGCGCCGTGAAGCACCTCGAAGGTCGCTCCCTCCTCCGCCGCCTTGCGCCAGGCGCGGCGCAGGTTGCCATGCCGGCGCCCTTCTATGGAAAAGGTTTCCAGGGGCACGGCGGCGGACTCCCCCACCTTCTGGATCGAAAAGCCGAGCTCGACCACATCCGGCAGGTCGTCGGCGCCCAGGCCATAGAGGCCGGGCCGCGCCGCATGGGCGTCGGCCAGTTCGCGGAACCGCCACAGGAGTTCCAGACGCTCCTCCCGCCGGCCGACAGGGGTGCCCAGTGCGATCCAGCTGCGGCCACGCACCCCGAACATCAGCAGGCTGTCGCCGGAGGCGGAGAACAGGAACCGCTTGTCCCCGAGCAGCGCCAGGTTGGACGCCGGCTCCGCTACCTCGGCGCGGGCCAGGATGTCGCGCACGCGCTCGAAATCGGGATCGGCCTCGCCCACCACGGGCGGGGTGGCGGCGGAGGCGAACAGGCGCCAGACGCCGAAGGCGAACAGCGCAATGGCGGCCCCCACCCAGGCGCGGATCGAGCGCGCCGAGTCGGCGTCACCCATGACCCGCCACCAAGCCTGGTCGGCATAGTCCGCGTGCTCGAACGACCACAGGCCCAGCAGGCCGACCCCCAGCAAGGCACAGGCGGCGGACACCAGCCAGCCCGGCGTTATCTCCATGCGGCTGAGGCGCGCCTGCCGCGGAAAGGCGCCCCGGAAGGGGGCCAGCAGAACCGCCAGCAGAACCAGGGCGGCGGTCTGTTCCCAGTTGAACCCCTTGAGCAGCGCCAGGGAGGCGGCGGCCAGCAGGGCGACCATGGTCGCGGCCCAGGCGGCATCCAGCCGCGAGCGCAGGCCGAACGCCAGCATCACCAGGGTGAGGCCAAGCACGCTCGATAGGAAGTGGCTGACCTCGATCAGATAGACCGGGGCGATCTCCATCAGCCGCATGAAGCGGAAGGGCTCGGACGGCATCGCGCCGGATGCCACCAGCATGACCCCCGCCGTCAGCGTCAGGACGGCCCCCACCGGCGGGGCCGCCGCGAAGGCCGCCGGCTTCAGGTCTCTCCAAAGGGGCATGCGGCGGGGGCTCCAGGCTCAGCCCGGCGCTTATAACCGATTTGCACCATCCGCCGATTGCCCGCGCGCAATCAAACAACTGTTTCATTTGGCTTGCCCCGCTGAGGTGCGGCGCTAGGGTGAGCGTCTGGACGGAGCCGTCAGGAGAACACCATGGCCGGATCTGGCGAAGGCGAGCGAGAGGCGTTCCGCGCCGAGGTGCGCGCCTGGCTGGCCGAAAACTATCCGACGGAACTTCGGCAGGCTCAGCCGGCGACCAGCCCCGAGGCGATCTGGGGCGGCCGGGCGTTCGCCGGCAGCAACGACCCGCAGATCGTCTGGATGCGCCGGGTCGCCGAGCGGGGATGGACCGCCCCGACCTGGCCGGCCGAGTACGGCGGCGGCGGACTTTCGCCGGCCCAGGCCCGCATCGTCGAACAGGAGCTGGCCGCCGGCGGCTATCGCCCCCCGCTGGCCTCCTTCGGCGTGTGGATGCTCGGGCCCGTACTGTTGGAATACGCCGACGAGGCGCAGCGGCGCGAGCACCTGCCGAAGATCGTGCGCGGCGAAATCCGCTGGTGCCAGGGCTATTCGGAACCCGGCGCCGGCTCCGACCTCGCCAGCCTGCAGACCCGTTGCGAGGACCAGGGCGATCACTGGCTGATTAATGGCTCAAAAATCTGGACCAGCTATGCCGACAAGGCGGACTGGTGCTTCTGTCTGGTGCGGACGGACACGGCGAAGAAGCACGAGGGCATCTCCTTCGTGCTGATCGACATGGCGAGCGCGGGGGTCGAGACACGGCCGATCCGGCTGATCTCCGGCGAGAGCCCGTTCTGCGAGACCTTCTTCAACGACGTGAGGATTCCGAAGCGGAACCTGATCGGCCAGGTCAACGGCGGGTGGGAGATCGCCAAGCGGCTGCTGCAGTACGAGCGGCAGAACATCTCCGGCGGCTTCGGCGAGGGCGGCGGGGCGGGCGGCTCGGCCGGCGACCTGGGCGAGATCGCCAGGCGCTATGTCGGCGAGGACGACGAGGGGCGGCTGGCGGACGGCGACCTGCGAGCGCGGATCACCCGCAACAAGATGGACCTCCAGTGCCTGCGCCAGACCATCGCCCGGACAGCGGCGGAGGCGCGGGCCGGCAACGGGCCCAATGCGGCGACCTCGATCATCAAATACGCCGCCGCGACCTTCGCCCAGGAACGCTCGGAACTGATGGTCGAGGCCATGGGCGCGCAGGGGCTGGGCTGGACCGGCGAGGGCTATAGCCCGGCCGAACTGCTCGCGGTGCGCGGCTGGCTCCGCTCGAAGGGCAACTCCATCGAGGGCGGCACCTCGGAGATCAACCTCAATGTGGTGGCCAAGCGCGTGCTCGGCCTGCCCGACCCCAGGTGACGCCGTGGCCGTGCTGACCGAAGAACAGTCGATGCTGCGGGACGCGGCGCGCAGCTGGGTGCAGGACAACAGCCCGGTCAGCGCCCTGCGGCGGCTGCGCGATGGTAGGGCCGAGTTGGGTTACGACCCGGCCGCCTGGGCCGAGATGGCCGCCATGGGCTGGGCCGGCGTGATCGTGCCGGAGGAGCATGGCGGCTCGGCCTTCGGCTGCCTGGCCATGGGCCTGATCCTGGAGGAGATGGGCCGCACGCTCACCGCCTCGCCGCTGCTGGCCTCGGCGATGGGCGGCGCCTCGGCGCTGCTGCTCGGCGGGTCGCAGGCGCAGCAGGCGGCCTGGCTGCCGCGGATCGCGGCCGGCGAGATCGTCGCCGCCCTGGCCATCGACGAAGGCCCGCACCACGACCCGACGAAGGTCGCGGCCCGCGTCGAGAACGGCCGGCTGACCGGCCGCAAGACCTTCGTGATCGAGGGGATGGCCGCGGACGTTCTGGTGGTCTCGGCGTGGGAAGGCGAGGCCATCGAGCTGTTCCTGGTCGAGGCCGGCGGGCCGGGCGTCAGCCGCCAGCGCCTGAGGCTGGCCGACAGCCGCGGCGCCGCCAACGTCACCTTCGACGGCGCGGCGGCCGAGCGGCTGACGGGCGGCCTGGCGGTGCTTGAAAAGGTGCTCGACCGCGTGCGCATCGGCCTCGCCGCCGAGATGCTGGGCGCGGCCGTCCAGGCGTTCGAGACCACCGTCGACTACCTGAAGATCCGCGTGCAGTTCGGCCAGCCGATCGGCGCCTTCCAGTCCCTGCAGCACCGCGCGGCCCGGATGTACGCCGAACTGGAGCTGACCCGCTCGGCGGTGGAGGCGGCGCTGGCCGCGCTCGACGCCGACCGCCCGGACATCCCGGAACTGGCCAGCCTCGCCAAGGCCAAGGCCGGCGACGCCTTCCACCTGGTGTCCAACGAGATGGTGCAGATGCACGGCGGCATCGGCATGACCGACGAGCACGACGCCGGCCTCTATCTGAAGCGGGCGCGGGCCTGCGAGGCGGCGTTCGGCGGACAGGCCTACCACCGCGACCGCTACGCCCGCCTGCAGGGCTACTGACGCCGGTATCGCCGCCGACTGCTCGACATACTCATCTGTTGAGCAGTTCCGCGCGCCGACGCTTCCCTCCCCGCCGCGCTCAGGTACCGCTTGCGCAAAGAGAATGCGGGGAGACGACAATGGGCAGGCTTGCAATCACGCTGGCGGCAGGGCTGGCGATGGCGGCGCTCGGCGCGGCCGGACCGGCGGCGGCGCTGGACAAGCCGGACATCACCTACAAGGTCTTCCAGTTCCCGCAGGACCAGATCCCCCGCATCGACGGCGACGGCCTGGACTGGTCGATGGTGCCGGAGAGCTACGTCGTCGGGACCGACCAGCTCACCGACAACGACAAGAACCACCCCGCCCCCAATCCGAAGACGCTCGACATCCGGGTGAAGGTCGGCTGGGTGAAGGGGCTGAACCGGCTCTACTTCCTGTACGAGGCCTATGACGACTACTGGGACT
>JAEYTM010000168.1 GCA_023434015.1 Pseudomonadota bacterium
GGACCCGGACCGCGTCTACCTGCTGGGCGCCGGCGTGGCGGGCTCCATCGCCGAGGCCCGCGACTGGACCGGCAAGGTCGACCGGCTGCTCGACCTTGCCGCCGCCGCCCCGGCCTCCGGCCCCGGCCGGGCCCTGGCCTTCGCCCCCCTGGAACAGCCGCAGGCCGAAATCCTCGGCGTTAAGCCCGGCCTGGAGGACCTGCTCGGCAAGGGCATGGACCTGGGCGGCAACCTCGCGGCCATGACACGCCTGGCGGCCAGCGACGCGGTGGACATGCTGCTGAAGGTCGAGCCGTCGGTCGCCAAGGTGATGCCGGAGCTGTCGCCGCAGGCCGCGCGGCTGGCCCGCTGGATGGCCGGCGAGGACTTCGTCGAACTGCGCACAGCCTTCGCCAAGCGCATCCTGCGCGAACTGAACGGTCCGCGCCGCCTGCGGCCCGGGGACGCGGCGGGCGAGATCGACATCCTGCGCGCCCTGGCCATGTCGCTGACCGCCGCGGCCGGCAAGCTGCTGGCGCTGGAAGACATCCAGTCCGCCTTCTCGGCGCGTTCCAAGATGCTGCTGACCGGCGACTTCGTGGACGCCTACCTCGGCCAGGGGAAGACCGCAAAGGAGGAGGCCGAGGCGCTGATCTGGCTGACCGAAAACGTCATCGGATCGGCCAACAAGCGCCAGGCCGGCCGCTGGCTGAAGGCGGTGATCGTCTCCCTGCGGTTCGAGAAGGAATTCGTCCGCGGCGAGGAGACCGCCGCCGCCCGGCTGGTGGCCCTGGCCGCCCTGCAGCGCGCCGCCGGCCGCTGCGGCCTGGTCGAGGAGGACTACGAACCCGTCCGCACCCGCCTGGGCGAGATCGGCGGGACCATCGAGGCCGAGGCCAGGCTCACCGCATCCCTGGCCAAGGCCAACGCCCCGGCGATCAGCCGGCTGACCCTGCTGCTCAAGCTGGCCTGCGGCGAATCCGCCCCGCTCGGCCCGGCGGCCGACCGCGCCCGCGCCGAGGCCCTGCGGCTGGTGCGCCACGAGGACACCCGCGCCGAGTTCACCCGCGCGCCGGAGCAGATGAACGCGGTGCGCGACCTGATCCAACAGGCCGGCCTGGCCGCCTGATCTCCCCGCCCCCGACCTCGCCGGGGGCCGCCGTTAAGCTTAACTTATCGGTCCCCGGCCAAGGCTAAGGCCCATGAACGCGAATTCTCCTGTGTCGCCCCGCTGGACTCCGGCCGCGCCGGAGACCGGGGCGTTCGGCGCCGGCCGCTCGGAGCGGTGCGTCGAGGCGCCGTGGGCGCAAAGCTGGCTGGAGGGCCGGCGACGCATCCTCGACATCGGCTTCTCCCTGTCCGACATCGACTGGCTGCGGGTGCTGCTGGGCCGGCTGCCGCAGGCGCAGATCACCGCCGTCGACATCGTCCGCCCGGAGCGGGTCGCCAACCGCTATCCCGAGGACATCCGCGCCCAGGCGCTGAGCGTGCCGATCATCATCGGCGACGTGCGCACCGCCGACGTGCCGGCGGCGAGCTTCGACGTGGCGACCTGCATCTCGACGGTGGAGCACATCGGCTTCGACGCCGCGGGGGCCACCGACAGATCGGCCTTCGCCCGCTGGGACAGCCTGGAGGATACCCCGACAAGCCGCGACCCGCGGGTGACGCCGGACGTGCTGGCGGCCCTGGCTCGGGCGCTGACGCCGGGGGGCCTGGCCCTGGTCACCGTGCCGATGGGCAAGGGCGGGGCCGTGCCGATCCGCGACAGCCTGGGCTTCTACACCCGCCAGTTCGAATACGACGCGACCACCTGGCCGCAGATCGCCGAGGCGCCCGGCTTCCGCCTCCTGGAGCAGCGGTTCTTCACCCTGCTGCCCGAGCGCGCCGGCTGGGCCGAGGCCGCCTCGCCCGCCGACCTGGCCCATCAGACCGCCTGGCTGACGCCGCACGCCACGGGCGTGGCCCTGGCCGCCCTGGAGCGCACCGCATGAGCCGCCCCGCCACCAGCGTCGTGGTCGCCGCGCGCAACGAGGAACAGCGCCTGCCGGCCTGCCTGGCGGCGGTCGCGGCCCTGGGCGCCGAGGAGGTGATCGTGGTCGACGGCGGCTCGACCGACGGCACGGCCGCCGTCGCCGAGCGCTTCGGCGCGCGGGTGATCCGCTCCGGCGGACGCGGCCTGGCCTTCGACCGACAGCTCGGCTGCGACGCCGCCAGGGGCGAGCTGATCGCCATGATCGACGCCGACCACCGGCCGGAGCCCGACCTGCTGGACCGGCTGTGGGACGACATGCAGCACTATGGCTTCGTTGTCGTGCAGGCTGGCGTGGACATCGCCCCGACCTCGTTCTGGACCCGCGCCGAGGCCCAGGCCATGGCCACCTTCCACCACCAGCCGGGCCCGCGGACGATGATCGGGGTCGCCCCGGCGCTCTATCGCCGCGAGGTGTTCGAGCAGGTGAAGTTCGACGTGGTCAGCCCGGAGGTCAGCGACGACGCCGACTTCTGCTACCGGCTGGCGCAGGTCCCCGGCGCGCGGTTCGGCATCGGCCGCACGCGGGTGATGCAGGAGCATTTCGCCAGCCTCGCCGACTATGTGGAGAAGTTCCGCTGGTACGGCCGCCGCGACGCCGGCTTCTGCGTGAAGCATCCCGAGCGGGCGGCCTCGATGGTCTTCCACCTGGCGGTCCGCTACCCGATCCTGCGGCCGGTCCGGGCGATCCTCGGCGGCCGGCCGCTGGCGGCGGCCTGGTTCTGGCTGGCGGCCGGCGTGCGGCTGTCGTCGATGGTCGGGGCGATGACCGCCGAGGCCCGGCGCGAGCTGATCGGCCCGGCCGCCCCCGTCCGCACATGACCTCGCCCCGGCTGCTGGTCCTGGGCGACACCGGCCTGGCCGGGACCGCCGTCGTGCAGGCCGCCCGCGCCCGCGGGCTGGAGGTCGCCGGCGCCTCGCGCCGCGGGGAGATCCGCCTGGACCTGCGCGACGCCGAGGGCATCGCCGCGGTGGTCGCCGAGGTGAGGCCGAGCCACATCGTCAACGCCGCCGCCCTGGTCTCGGTCCCCGACTGCGAGGCCGACCCGGGCCTGGCCTGGTCGATCAACGCGCGGCCCGCCGCCCTGCTGGCGCAGGCGGCGCGCGGGATCGGCGCGCGGGTGACGCACATCTCCACCGACCACTACTTCACCGGCGACGGCGCGCGGGCCCACGACGAGGACGCCCCGGTCACCCTGGTCAATGAATACGCCCGCAGCAAATACGCCGCCGAGGCCCTGGCCCTGACCCACGCCGACACGGTGGTGGCGCGCACCAACCTGATCGGCCTGGCCTCCGCCACCGGCGGCTCGTTCGGCGAATGGGCGATGCGGGTGATCGCGGGCGACGAGGCCGCCACCCTGTTCGAGGACCAGTTCGTCTCCATCCTCGACGTCTGGTCGCTGGCCGAGGGGCTGCTGGACCTGGCGCAGGGCGAGGCGCGCGGCGTCGTCAACCTGGCGAGCTCGCAGGTGTTTTCCAAGGCCGAGCTGGTCGAGGCGATCGCCGCCGCCATGGGCCGGACCCTCACCCGCGCCCGGCGCGGATCGGTGCAGGCCAGCGCCGTGCCGCGCCCCGACAGCCTGGGGCTGGACGTGCGCCGCGCCGAGGCCATCCTGGGCCGGCGGCTGCCGACCCTGGCGCAGGTGGCGCAGGCGGTGGCGGCGAGAGCCGCGGAGGCGGGGGCCGCAGAAGCGAGGGACCATGCGCTGGGACGCTAGCATCGACATCGGCGGACGGACGGTCTCGGCGGACGCGCCGACCTGGTTCATCGCCGACATCGCCGCCAACCACGACGGCGACCTGGAGCGGGCCAAGGCGCTGATCTGGCGCGCCAGGGAGGCCGGCGCCGACGTCGCCAAGTTCCAGCACTTCCTGGCCGGCAAGATCGTCAGCGGCGTCGGCTTCGCCGAGCTGGGCGCCCAGA
>JAEYTM010000170.1 GCA_023434015.1 Pseudomonadota bacterium
CATGGCGACCATGCTGGCCTTCGTGGCCACCGACGCCAAGATTTCATCGACCGCGCTGCAGACCCTGGCCAGCCTCTACACCCGCAACAGCTTCAACGCGGTGACGGTGGACGGCGACCGCTCGACCAACGACACGCTGCTGCTGTTCGCGACCGGCCAGTCCAGCGCGCCGAACATCACCCGCGCCGGCGATCGGCGGCTGGCCGACTTCCGCGAGACGCTGGAGGCGGTGCTGATGGACCTGGCGCTGCAACTGGTCCGCGACGGCGAGGGAGCGAGCAAGTTCGTCAAGGTCACGGTGACCGGGGCCGCAAGCTCGGCCAGCGCCCGCAAGATCGCCCGCACCATCTGCGAGAGCCCGCTGGTCAAGACCGCCTTCGCCGGCGAGGACGCCAACTGGGGCCGGATTCTGGCGGCCGTGGGCCGCGCCGACGAGCCGGTGCGCCGGGAGTCGATCAGCGTGAAGTTCGGCGACCTGTGGGCCGCCCACGACGGCCTGGTCTCGCCGACCTACGACGAGGCCAGGATGAGCGCCTACATGAAGAACCAGGACCTCGAGGTCTCGGTCGATGTCGGCGTCGGCTCGGCCTCCTCGACGGTCTGGACCTGCGATCTGACCAAGCGCTACGTCGAGATCAACGGGGATTACCGGAGCTGACCGCGGTCGCTCCGGACCAGACGGACAGCGCGCGATGACCGATGCGGTGACGATCCTGACCACCGCCGGCTCGGCCGAGGAGGCCGATCGCATCGCCGAGGTGCTGCTGAACGAGGGTCTGGCGGCCTGCGTGCAGATCACGCCGGTCCGCAGCCGCTATGTCTGGAAGGGCGCGGTGCAGCGGGAGGACGAGCTGCTGCTGCTCGTCAAGACGCGGGCGACGCTGTTCGAGCCGGTGCGCGCGCGCATCCGCAGCCTGCACAGCTACGAGACCCCGGAGATCGTCGCCCTGCCGGTGTCGGCCGGCGACCCAGACTACCTGGCCTGGATCGCCGGCTCGACCGGGAAGCTCTAGCGGTTGGACCAGACCCCGGTGCGGGGGCTGGAGCTGTTGTTTCCGCCGCGTTGCGGGCCCTTGTAGGCCGGCCGCGAGGCGGCGCGTTCGCCGCCGCCACCGCCGCCATTGCCGCCGTTACGACCGCCGTCCTGGCGGTGGCCGCCCTTGGGCGCGGCGTGGTTGCGGTTGCGCTTCGGTTTGTGCTCGCCGCGGTGCGGCTGGGCCGGACGCTCGGGCTTCACGCCCGCCGGTTCCGGCATGGCGGCCGTGGCGGCGCCGAGCTGGCGATCGTTGCGACGGTCGAAGGACGGGATCCGCTGACGCGTCACCTTCTCGATGTCCTTCAGCAGGTTACGTTCGTCGTCGGCGCAGAAGGCCACCGCCGAGCCGTCGGCGCCGGCGCGGGCCGTGCGGCCGATCCGGTGGACATAGGCTTCCGGCACGTTCGGCAGTTCGAACTGCACCACGTGGCTGACCGCGTCGATGTCGATGCCGCGGGCGGCGATGTCGGTGGCGACCAGGGCGCGGACCTTGCCGGCCTTGAATTCGGCGAGGGCGCGCTCGCGCTGGCCCTGGCTCTTGTCGCCGTGGATCGAGGCGGCCTCGACGCCGACCTGTTCCAGCGAGCGGGCCACGCGGTCGGCGCCGCGCTTGGTGCGGGTGAAGACGATCACCCGCTTGAAGCCCGCGTCGTCGAACAGTTCGGCCAGCAGGGCGCGCTTGCGCGACTGCTCGACGAACAGGACGCGCTGGTTGATCCGCTCGACCGTGGTCGCGGCCGGCGTCACCGACACCTTCAGCGGATCGGGGTTCAGCAGTTCGCCGGCCAGCTTGCCGATCTCGGCCGGCATGGTCGCGGAGAAGAACAGGTTCTGGCGCTGCTTGGGCAGGTACTTCACGATCCGGCGGATCGGGACGATGAAGCCCATGTCGAGCATCTGGTCGGCTTCGTCGAGGACGAAGGTCTCGACGCCTTCCAGGGTGATGGTCTTTTCGCCCAGGTGGTCGATCAGGCGGCCGGGGGTGGCGACGAGCACGTCGACCCCATTGGCCATGGCCCGCATCTGGCCGCCGTACTTCACGCCGCCGAACACCACCGCGACGGTGAGGCCCATGTGGCGGCCATAGCTCTTGAAGCTCTCGCCGATCTGGGTGGCGAGTTCGCGGGTCGGCGACAGCACCAGCACGCGGCAGCTGCGGCGCGGCGCCTGTTTCTTGTTGGCCGCCAGGCGGTGCAGGATCGGCAGGGCGAAGGCGGCGGTCTTGCCGGTGCCGGTCTGGGCGATGCCCAGCAGGTCGCGGCCGGCCATCACGCCGGGGATCGCCTGCGCCTGGATCGGCGTGGGCGTGGTGTAGCCTTCGTCGGCCAGCGCCTTGAGCAGAGGCTGGGCGAGGCCGAGATCGGTGAATTGAGTCAAAAGGTGTCTTTCACGTATGCGCCAGGCGCGGCCGCCCGACAGCATCGGGGGGCGCGGCGAGCGCGGGTCGTTGGGGAAGCGCCCCGCGTGATGGGCGATCTATGAGAAGTTCTCACTGCGCTCGACAGGCTGGACCCGTAAAGGACCCCACGCGGCTGGAGCGTCGCTAGCGCTCCGTTCTCGAAGCGCAGGATGCACATCGTTGTTCGCACCTGCGAAGTCAACCCGCGCCGCGGCTTTACGCCGGCCTGTTGCCTTTTCATCGCAGGGCGGGGAAACGGTCGGAATGAGCGAAATGCCGATGCTGCTGGTGGCCGCCGCCGCCCTCGTGGACGCCGACGGGCGGGTGCTGATCTGCCAGCGGCCGGAGGGCAAGCAGCTCGCCGGCCTGTGGGAGTTTCCCGGCGGGAAGGTGGAGAAGGGCGAGACGCCCGAGGCCTGCCTGATCCGCGAGCTGAACGAGGAACTGGGGATCACGGTCAGCCATGCCTGCCTGGCCCCCTTCGTCTTCGCCAGCCATGGCTACGAAGGCTTCCACCTGCTGATGCCGCTCTACCTGGTGCGCCGCTGGGAGGGACAGGTGACGGCGAAGGAGCACAAGGCGCTCGCCTGGGTGAAGCCCGCCCGCCTGGGCGACTACCCGATGCCGCCGGCCGACGCCCCCCTGGTCGCCTGGCTGCGCGACCTGATCTGATGCGTCAGGCGGCCCACAGCCTGCAGGTCGCCACCCCCGGCGCGGGACTGGTGGAGATCACCCGCGGCGTCGCGGGCTGGGTGTCCGGCCAGGGGATGACCACCGGCCTGCTGACCGTGTTCTGCCGGCACACCTCGGCCTCCCTGCTGATCCAGGAGAACGCCGACCCGGACGTTCACCGCGATCTTGAGGACTATTTCGCGGCCCTGGCGCCCCAGAGCCGGGCCTACCGCCATCAGGACGAAGGGCCCGACGACATGCGGGCCCATCTTCGCGCCGCGCTCACCCAGGTGCAGCTGTCGATCCCGCTGATCGACGGCCGGTTGGCGCTTGGGACCTGGCAGGGGATCTATCTGTTCGAGCACCGCGACCGGCCGCACCGCCGCGAGGTCGCGCTGCATCTGCTGGGCGCCTAGCCTTCAGTCGCCGCGCGGCAGCGGGTGCTCGATGGTCCCCAGCGCCTCGGCGAGCCGCATCTTCGCCGATCCCGGCTTCAGGGGGACCTGCTGGCTCTCGTGCGGCGCCCAGCCGGTGAGGGTGATGATCTCGAACGTGGCGCGCACCCGCCCGTCCGGATCGGAGAACCGCGCGGCGTAGATCTCGCTGGTCCGGGCCAGCAGGGCGCGGGTCAGGCCGCGCGGGTGGCGGTCGGCCAGGACGTTGGTCTCGCCCATCTGGCGCAGGTCGGCCAGCAGCTTCAGCGGATGCTCGTAGGTGACGGTGATCCGGTCGAGGTCGGCCACCGGCAGGGCGAAGCCGGCGCGCTGCAGCAGGCTGGCCGCGTCCTGGGTGTCGGCGAAGGGCGAGACCCGCGATCCGGCCCCGCCGAGGATTTCCGACTCGGCCGCGACCAGCGACTGGCGAAGCTCGGTCAGGGTCGCCCCGCCCAGGAAGGCGCCGATGAACAGCCCGTCCGGCTTCAGCGCCCGGCGCACCTGGATCAGCGCGCCGACCACGTCGTTGGTCCAGTGCAGACCCAGCGTCGAGACCGCAAGGTCCAGGCTGCCGGCCGCGAACGGCAGCCGCTCCTCGTCGAGCACCACCCGCGACCCGCCGCGCCCGGCCAGCATGCGCGCCGACAGGTCGGCCTCGATCAGCAGCCCGACGCGGTCCTTCGCGTCGCTGTCCGCCAGCGCCTCGCGAAAGGCGCCCGCTCGCGCCGACAGGTCGACGGCCAGCGGGAAATCCCGCAGGATCGGCTCCAGCCGCTCGGCGATGTCGAGGGCGGCGCGGCGATGCAGGAAGTCCGCTCCGGCGAATCCCGCGGCGGCGCGGTCCAGGCGTCGGGCGTGCAGGGCGCGGTCGAAGAGGCGGGGGGGAGCGGTCATTGCGCGCGGAACATGGCCTTTCGGCCGCCGCATGGAAACCGGGGCCGCGCACGAAAGCGCTGTGGCGCGGCGCGCTCGACCTGCTTTTCCCGCCGCAGTCCCTCGACGGCGGCCCGGCGCCCCTGGCGGGCGGCCTGTCGGCCAAGGCCTGGAGCCGCATCCACTTCCTTGACGGGCCGGTCTGCGACGGCTGCGGCGCGCCGTTCGAGTACGGGCTGGGGGAGGGCGTCCGCTGCGCCGCCTGCACGGCGCGGCCGCGGGCCTTCGACGCCGCCCGCGCGGCCTGCGTCTATGACGAGACCTCGCGCGAGCCGATCCTGAAGCTGAAGCACGCCGACCGGCTGGATCTCGCGCCCCTGTTCGCCCGCTGGCTGTCGCGCTCGGCCAGGGACCTGGTCGAGGCGGCCGACGCCATAGCCCCGGTGCCGCTGCACCCCGCCCGCCTGCTGCACCGCCGCTACAACCAGGCCGCCGAGATCGCCCGGCCGCTGTCGGCCCTCTCCGGGGTCGCCTACCTGCCGGACGCCCTGGTCCGGAAGCGTTCGACCGCCAGCCAGGGCGGCAAGTCCGGCGCCGGTCGCCGCCGCAACGTCGCCGGAGCCTTCCAGGTCCCCGCGGGCCGGGCGGCCCAGGTGGCGGGCCGGCGCATCCTGCTGATCGACGACGTGATGACCACCGGGGCCACGGCGGAAGGCTGCGCGCGGGCGCTCAAGGCCGCCGGCGCCGTGCGCGTCGATGTCGCAGTGGTCGCGAGGGTTCGGGAACGCGACGGACTCACCATATGAAGCTTGAGCGACGCAGTCTTCGTTAGGGCCTCATGACCCAAGTCACGATCTACACCAAACCCTACTGCCCCTACTGCATCCGGGCGGTGTCCCTGCTGGAGAAGAAGGGTGTCGATTTCACCGAGATCGAGGCCGCCTTCGATCCGGAGAAGCGCGCCGAGATGATGCAGCGTTCGGGCCGCACCACCTTCCCGCAGATCTTCGTCGGCGACCGCCACATCGGCGGCTGCGACGACATGATGGCGCTGGAGCGCGAGGGCCGCCTCGACCCGCTGCTGCAGCAGGCGGCCTAGACACACAGACGTTCACCTTTCCGGCGACCGGCTCCTATATGCTGGCGTCATGAAGGTCGGTCTCATCCAGACGCGCACGCCCGCCACTCACCTGGCGGCCCTCGCCCATATCCTGCCGCTGGTCCGTGAGGCCGCCGCTGGCGGCGCGCGCCTCATCCTCACGCCCGAGGGCTGCAACATCCTGCAGAAGGACAAGGCGCGGCTGCTGCCGACCCTGGTCAACCTGGAGGAGGACATCGTGGTCGCCGGCCTGCGCGAGGCGGCCCGCGAACTCGACGTGTGGATCCTGATCGGCTCGGCCCTGGTGCGGCGCGAGGACGGCAAGGCGGCCAATCGCGCGGCCCTGGTCTCGCCGGAGGGCGCCATCGTCGCGACCTACGACAAGATGCACATGTTCGACGTCGACCTGCCAGGCGGCGAGCGCTCGCGCGAATCCGAGACCTATGAGCCCGGCGAGCGCGCCGTCGTCGCGCGGGCGGGCGAGGTCCGTCTCGGCCTGACCATCTGCTACGACCTGAGGTTCCCGGCCCTGCACCGGGCGCTGGCGACGGCCGGCGCCGAGGTCATCGCTGTCCCGGCCGCCTTCACCCGGCCCACCGGCGCCGCTCACTGGGAGGTGCTGCTGCGCGCCCGCGCCATCGAGACCGGCAGCTTCGTGCTGGCCCCGGCGCAGGGCGGCGTGCACGAGGACGGCCGCGCGACCTGGGGCCACAGCCTGGCGATCGGTCCCTGGGGCGAGGTCCTGGGCCGGCTTGACCATGACGAGCCCGGCGTGCTTCTGGCCGACCTTGATCTCGCCGCCGTCGGGCGCGCGCGCCAGGCCATCCCGGCGCTGAGCAACGCCAGAAGCTTCCAGGGACCATGATCCGCTACGCCCTCGTCTGTGAGCATGCGCACGAGTTCGAAGGCTGGTTCGGCTCCTCGGCCGACTTCGACGACCAGCAGGCCCGCGGGCTGCTGTCCTGTCCGGTCTGCGACAGCAGGGGCGTGCGCAAGCAGATCATGTCCCCGGCCGTCGCCGGCACGAAGCGTCGGGGTCAGGACACCGCCGTCGCCGCCCAGGCCCAGACCCAGGCGATGATGATGGAGGCCATGAGCCGGGTGCGCCGGCACGTGGAGGAGAACTTCGACGACGTCGGCGACGCCTTCGCCCGCGAGGCCCGGGCCATCCACGAGGGCAAGTCGGAGGAACGCGGCATCTACGGCCAGGCCACGCCCGCCGAGGTGCGCGATCTGGTGCAGGACGGCGTGCCGGTCGCCCCGCTGCCGCCCGAACCGCCGAAGAAGACCGAGCTGAACTGAAGCTTGCTTGCCGCCCGTTCCGGCGGCGCCTTAGGCTCCTGGCTAGGCTGGGAGTGTCCGATGATCCGTAGACTGACCGCGGCCGCCGCCGCCTGGGCCGCGCTGGCCGCCATGCCTGCCGCCGCGCAGGGCGTTTCCGGCCCCGATTTTCCGGGTCAGGCGGCGTTTCGCGGGCTCTACAAGGAACTGGTCGAGATCGACACCACCCTGTCGGCCGGCTCCTGCACCCGCGCCTCGGAGGCGATGGCCGCGCGCCTGCGGGCCGCCGGCTATCCGGACGGGGACATCCGCGTCCTCACGCCGGCCGACCGTCCCAGGGACGGCAACCTGATCGCCCTTCTGCCGGGGACCGATCGCGCGCTGAAGCCGCTGATGCTGCTCGCCCACCTCGATGTGGTGGAGGCCCGCCGCGAGGACTGGGCGCGCGATCCCTTCACCCTCGTGGAGGAGGACGGCTACTTCTACGCCCGCGGGGCCATCGACGACAAAGCCATGGCCGCGGCCTTCACCGACGCCATGATCCGCTACCGCCGGGAGGGTTTCCAGCCGCGCCGCGGCCTGAAGCTGGTGCTGACCTGCGGTGAGGAGACCCCCGACACCTTCAACGGGGTGAGCTGGCTGCTGCAGGAGCATCCCGGCGCGCTGGACGCCGCCTTCGCGCTCAACGAGGGCGCCGGCGGGCGCCTCGACGGCGACCGCCGGGTCTACCTGGGCATCCAGGCGGGCGAGAAGGTCTACCAGGACTTCGTGCTGGAGACGACGAACCGCGGCGGCCATTCCTCCCGGCCGGTGAAGGACAACGCCATCTACCGCCTGTCCGCCGCCCTCGGCCGGATCGGCGCCTACGACTTCCCGGTGCGACTGAACGAGGCCACCCGCCTGCATTTCGAGCGCATGGGCCCGATCCAGGGCGGGGCGGTCGGCGCCGACATGAAGGCGGTGCTCGCCGATCCGCCGCCAGCGGCGGCGCTGGCCCGCATCGCGCGCGATCCCGGCTACAACGCCATGATGCGGACCACCTGCGTGGCCACCACGGTCACCGCCGGGCATGCGCCCAACGCCCTGCCGCAGCGCGCGGTCGCCAACGTCAACTGCCGCATCCTGCCCGGCGAAAGCGTCGCCGCGACCCAGGAGGCCCTGGCCCGCGTCGTCGCCGATCCCGGCGTCGCGATCCGCGCCGTGGGCAAGCCCAGCCCGGTCTCCGCGCCGCCGTCGCTGTCGCCGCAGATCACCGGTCCGGCCGAACAGGTCATCGCCGAACTGTGGCCGGGCGTGCCGCTGGTGCCGGCCATGACCACCGGAGCCACCGACGGCCGCTTCCTGCTGGCGGCGGGAATCCCGACCTATGGCCTGTCCGGCATGTTCGGCGAGGCGGACGGCGGCGGCGCGCACGGGCTCAATGAACGCATCCGCGTCCGCTCGCTCTACGAGGGGCGCGAGTACCTCTACCGGGTGGTGAAGCTCTACGCGAACCAGCCCTAGAAGGCGGTCCGCAGGCCCAGCGACATGACGTAGCCCTGGCCGGTGACCTCGCCGCGCAGGCGGCTGGTCGTCGCCGCGGGCGTGCCGGCGTAGAAGGTGGTGTCGTGGTTCACCGCGCTGGGCGCGAAGTCGATGTAGACCAGTGCGGCATCGACCTGCAGCCGCTCCCCGATCCGGCCGGTGGCGCCGACGCCATACAGCCAGCGGTCGCCGTCCGGCACCCGCGCCGTGCGCTCGTTGTCCGGCGTCGGGGTCGGGTCGTACTGTACGCCGGCCCGCAGGGTCAGCCGCTCGCTCGCGGCATAGTCGACCCCGACCCCGCCTGAGGTGGTGTCCCGATAGTTCTGGCTTAGCCGCTGAGGCCCCGCCGCCGTCGAGACCTCGATGGCGTCGAACTCGCTCCAGCCCAGGCGCTGCACCTGGCCGTTCAGGGTCAGGCGGTCGGTCAGCCGGAAACGGGCGCCGGCGGTGGCGATCCACGGCGTGCTGAAGGCCGCCGATCCGGCGGAGTCCATATTGGCGCCGGCCAGCGGCCCCAGCAGGCCGCCGGCGAACACCTTGCCCTCCAGGTCATGCTCCAGGGCCGAGCGGTAGCTGGCGCCCAGCGTCAGCCGGTCCAGATGCGCCTGCGCCCCGACGGTCCAGCCGAGCGCCCAGCCGTCGCCGCTGAGCTGCGAGACTCCGTCGGGCAAGGCGGGAGAGAGGTTCGGATAGGCGTTGGCCAGCTTGGCCTCGGCGTACTGGGCGTTGACGCCGACCCCGAGATCCAGCCAGTCGGTCACCCGCATCGCCCCGGTCAACTGGGCGTCGGCGGTGGTCAGGCGCGATGTCAGGGCGTCGTACCGGGCCCAGGAGCCTCGACCGTACTCGGTGGTGAAGTTGTAGGGCGCGGCGATCGACAGGCCGAGGCCGAAGCGCTCGCCGACCGGGGTGGCGAGCGCCAGGTTCGGCGCCACGCCGTCCTGGATCGGATTGAAGGCGCGGGCCTCGCCACCGACGGGCGCGGTGGCCCCGCCGGGGTAGGTCACGGTGGAGCCGCGGTCTGCGACCTCCGCGTCGACGAAGACCGCGTGGGCCCCGACATAGGCCTCCCGCGGCGACCGGGCGATGGCCGCCGGGTTCCACCATAGCGACGCCGGACCCTGGTCGGCCACCTCGCCGGAAAAGGCCCGGCCCGCCCCCCGCACGGATTGCTCCTGCAGGTAGAAGCCGCCCGCATGGGCCGGCGCGGCGGCGAGCCCCAGCGTTCCCGCCAGGGCGATCAGGGATACCTTGTGCATGGCCTCGTCCACTCCGCAGGCCGCCCCCGCCCGCAGCAGCAAAACCCCGCTGCGGGCGGGGGAGTTTCCGGCGTAACGTGGAAACCGGCGGGAAGGCGGGCGTCGCCGCTTGTGTGGCGCATCTGCCACACTACATCGGACGGTGCTGTGGTCGTGCTTCCCGGAGGCGACCCTGGCCAATCCGCCTACGAGGGGACCTGATGAACATCGACGTCTATTCCGACCGCGCCAAACAGGCGATCCAGTCGGCCCAGAGCCTGGCGCTCGCCCGCCGGCACCAGCAACTCGCGCCCGAGCACATCCTCAAGGTGCTGCTCGAGGAAAAGGACGGCCTCTCACGGGCCCTGATCGAAAGCGCCGGCGGCCGGCCCGACGAGGCCGACAAGGCGGTCGACGTGGCGCTCGCCCGCATGCCCAAGGTCGAGGGCGGCTCCGGCCAGCTCTACATGAAGCCCGAGACCGCGCGCGTCTTCGCCGAGGCGGAGGAGGGCGCCAAGAAGGCCGGCGACGCCTTCGTCACCACCGAACGCCTGCTGATCGCCATCGCCCGCGAGGGCGGCGAGGCGGCCGCCGCGCTCAAATCCGCCGGCGCCGCGCCCAAGGGGCTGGAACAGGCCGCGCAGGACGTCCGCAAGGGCCGCACGGCCGACAGCGCCTCGGCCGAGGAAGGCTATGACGCGCTCAAGCGCTACGCCCGCGACCTCACCCAGGCCGCCCGCGACGGCAAGCTCGACCCGGTGATCGGCCGCGACGAGGAGATCCGCCGCACGATCCAGGTGCTCAGCCGCCGGACCAAGAACAACCCCGTCCTGATCGGCGAACCCGGCGTCGGCAAGACGGCCATCGTCGAGGGCCTGGCCCTGCGCATCGTCAATGGCGACGTGCCCGAGAGCCTGAAGGACAAGAAGCTGCTGTCCCTCGACATGGGCTCGCTGATCGCCGGCGCGAAATATCGCGGCGAGTTCGAGGAGAGGCTGAAGGCCGTGCTCAACGAGGTGACCGCCGCCGAGGGCTCGATCATCCTGTTCATCGACGAGATGCACACCCTGGTCGGGGCCGGCAAGTCGGAGGGCGCGATGGACGCCTCCAACCTGCTGAAGCCGGCCCTGGCGCGCGGCGAGCTGCACTGCGTCGGCGCGACGACCCTCGACGAGTACCGCAAGCACGTCGAGAAGGACGCCGCCCTGGCCCGCCGGTTCCAGCCGGTGTTCGTCAGCGAGCCGACGGTGGAGGACACCATCTCCATCCTGCGCGGCCTGAAGGAGAAGTACGAGGTCCACCACGGGGTGCGGATCTCGGACAGCGCCATCGTGGCCGCCGCGACCCTGTCGAACCGCTACATCACCGACCG
>JAEYTM010000174.1 GCA_023434015.1 Pseudomonadota bacterium
GCCGCGTACCGCGTAATAGCCGTCCGACTGCTCACGGCTGGCGGTGACCAGCACGCCCGGTCCGCCGCCGGCCACGGCCACACGATAGCTATTGCGCTCGGCCACCGAGACGTCGAGGGCGGCAAGGCCGTCCACCGTGCCGCGTTCCTGCAGGGCCACCACGCCGGTCAGGGCGCCGGCGCCGTAGGGCCCCGCGCCCGCGCCGCGCACCACGGTCGCGCCATCCAGGCCTTCCGGCGGCAGGGCGCTCCAGATGACCCATCCGCCGAACGGATCGTTCTGCGGCGCGCCGTCGAGGGTCACCAGCGCCCGGCCAGCGCCCGAGGGCGCGATGGAACGAAGCGACAGGCCCTGCGTCGTCGGGTTCGCCGCGCCGCTGCCGGTGCGACGGAACAGGGAGACGCCCGGCGCCCGCTTCAGCGCCTCGTCGAGGCGCGGTGCGATCTTGAGGACGTCGGGACCGATCTGGAGGGCGCTGAACGCCGCCTCTCCACCCAGGGGCGCCAGGCGCGGCGGGTGGACGATGACGACTTCGACTTCCGTCGTTTGGGGCGGCAGATCGGCCTGCATGAACAACTCCCTTTACTTTGCGGCGCCCCCTCTAGCCCAATTCGCCCGACGCTGTCGCCCCTTGGCTGGCGCCCGCTCCGCGTGCAGGGGCCCGCCCGCGGTCCCAGGACGCCTGCGCCTCTGGCCCCGACCGCAGATCGCCGCTATCCAACGGGCATGGACCGGACTCAGATCGCCATCGTCACGGGCGCCGGCAGCGGCGTCGGCCGCGCCGCAGCGCTAGCCCTCCTCGAAGCGGGCTGGACCGTCGCCCTCGCCGGGCGACGCCTCGATCAGCTCGACGCGACGGCGGTGTTGGCGGGGAGCGACCGCGCCTTTCCGGTGGTCGCCGACGTCGCCGATCCGGCCTCGGTCGAGGCTCTGTTCGAGACCGTGCGCGCCCGCTTCGGCCGGCTGGACCTGCTGTTCAACAACGCCGGCGGCGGCGCGCCGGCGGTCTCGCTCGAAGACCTGTCCGTCGAGGACTGGCGTCGGGTGATCGACGTCAACCTGACCGGCGTCTTCCTCTGCACCCGCGCCGCCTTCCGCCTTATGAAGGCCCAGACCCCCCGGGGCGGGCGCATCATCAACAACGGCTCGATCGCCGCCTATTCGCCCCGGCCGCACACCGCGCCCTATGCGGCGTCGAAGGCGGGAGTCACCGGCCTGACGCGCGCCGCCTCCCTTGACGGGCGGGCCTACGACATCGCCTGCGGGCAGATCGACATCGGCAACGCCGATACCGACATGGCGCGCGGCGTGCTTGGCGGCGCCCTGCAGGCCAACGGCCAGATTGCGCCGGAACCGCTGATGGACATCAGCGCCGTCGGTCAGGCCGTGGTCTACATGGCCGGCCTGCCGCTCGAGGCCAACGTCCAGTTCATGACCGTGATGGCGACCAAGATGCCGTTCATCGGCCGCGGCTGACCTATTTCGGAGCCTCGGCCGTTTCGGGCTGGAAGATCGAGGCCGCGGGGCTGACGTAGACCCGCCGCCAGCCGCTCTCGCCGACGTGAGGCTGCATCACCGCGACGGTCGGTGTCCCGGCGAAGGGCGCGAGGGACCGCTGGGGCGTGCCGACCACGATCTTCACGTCACCCTCGAGGCGGTAGAACACCAGGTGCCCCTCGTTGAGGTCGTTGACGATGACGGTCGGCTGGTTCGGCGCCAGCACGTCCAGCACATGCAGCTCGTCGGCCAGGGCCTCGCGCTGGGCGACCATGCCCCTGATCCAGGCGTGGTCGGCGGCGGTCGAGATCAGGCCGAGGGTCGCGAAACAGACCGCCCACACGCGGGCCGGCCGCGTTCCGACCACCGTCGCCGCCACCGCCAGCAGGACGATCACCACCGCCATGACGCGGTAGGGCACGTCGTCAGGATCGAAGGTGCGGCCCGCCACCGGTTCGAAGAAGGCGTTGATCGCCGTCGCGTCCCAGGGATAGAGCGCGATGCCCGCGCGGAAGCACAGCAGCAGGACGCACAGCCCCGCCAGGGAAAGGCCGGCGGCTGCGAGGAACGGCGCCCAGGCTCCGCGTCTGTCCCACCACAGGATCGGCCGCGCGGCGGCCAGCCAGATCATCGGCACGAAGAACTCGTAGTAGCGGCCCCAGAGACGCAGGGTCTCGCCGGGGCTGTTGGCGACCTTCATGGCGAAGATGCCCACCATGGCGATGGTCGCCCCCAGCGACAGGACGAGCAGCACGAAGGCGGCCTCGCGCCCGTCCAGCAGCAACCGCCCGCCGCCGCGCACACGCCAACGGCGCAGCAGGTGCAGCAGGCCGAGCAGCAGCGGGACGCCGGCCAGCATCGCCACCGACGCCGTCATCGCCAGGACGTTGAGCACCGCCAGCCGCACGCCGTTCTCGGGAGGGGCGACCTTGAGGATGCCGGAATATGCGCCGCTCATGAAGAACAGCACCGGATGCTGGGCCTTGCCGCCCAGCCATTGCATCAGGCCGTTGCCGACCAGAAGGAAGGTCCCGACCAGCAGGGCCAGGCGAAGCGCGGTGGCCAGCCAGCCGCGGCGGGCCAAGACCGCTTCGCCGAGCATGAACACCGCCAGCGCCGCCATGATCGCCAGGCCGTGCGGCTTGGTGAGGGCCAGGGTGGCGGCCAGGGCGCCGGCGGTCGCCGCGTGAACCATAGGACGGCGTCGCGACCAGCGGGCCGTGGCCAGCACGATGAGACCCAGCAGGCCGACGTACCAGCCCTCCGGCAGCACGGTCACGACGAAGCGGTAGTAGGGGAACGCCAGCGCCAGCAGCAGGAAGGCCAGCGCCTGGGTCCGCGGCAAGCCGCGCGTGGTCGCGGCGTAGGCCAGCCAGATCCCAGCGACATAGGCCGCCAGGTTCAGGGTCCGAAGCCATTCGAGACTGTACTCGGTCAGGCCGTGGACGAGCCGGATGATCGCCAGGAAGACCGGGTTCTGCACGTCCGCGACGTTCGGATAGCTTGCGATCAGTTCCGGCGGCACCAGGGCGCGGATCAGATAGGCGCCCTCGTCGACGGCATAGATCGGCAGGGCCATGAATATGCGATTGCAGTAGAAGGCGAAGACCGCCGCCACCGCTGAAAGGACCAGGATCCGCGCCACAAGATCTGCGCCTCGGCGCGCCGCAGCCGGCGACGGGCTGGCGATGGTCGTCTGCAAATGGCGCCCCCAGGTCGATACGGCGACTGCCCCGTCTTCCGCGTGCAGGAGACGCGATGCTTGGCGCATCGGCAATATACGGACTACGGTCGCCGCTACAGTAACGCTAGGACCTGCCATTTGTTCACTCGCCGACGGATCGTAGCCGCCGCTTCCGCAGCCTTCGTCGCTGGCTGCTCGCGCCCCGGGGCAGCAGTCTCCCAGGAATCCAGCGCGGCCTCAGGGACGCCGCTGGCGACCCGGGCGATTCCGGCGAGCGGAGAGACCCTGCCCGTCGTCGGCCTCGGCACCTATCAGGCGTTCGACGTCGCGCCGCCCGGCGAGGCGTGGGACCAGGCGCGCGAGGGCCTGCGTGCGTTCGCGGCCCGCGGGGGCAAGGTGGTGGATTCGTCGGCGACCTACGGCCGGGCGGAGGAAAGCGTCGGCGCCCTGGCCGAGTCTCTGGGGGTGCGGCCGAACCTGTTCCTCGCCACAAAGGTGCAGATCCGCGGCCGCGAGGCGGGTATCGCCCAGATGGAGGCGTCCTTCCGCAAGCTGCGCACCGACAGGATCGATCTGATGCAGGTGCACAACCTGATCGATCTCGACGTCCACATGGCCACGCTGCGCGCCTGGAAGGAGTCCGGCCGGATCCGCTATCTCGGCGCCACCCACTACCACGAGGGCGCCTATGACGCGCTTGAGGCGGCCATGCGGAGCCATCGCTTCGACGCCATCCAGATCAACGCCTCCGTCGCCGAGCGCGGCGCCGAGGCGCGTATCCTGCCCCTGGCGCGGGACCTCGGCATGGCGGTGGTGATCAACCGGCCGTTCGCGGGCGGCGATGTCTTCTCCCGCGTGCGCCAACTGCCCCTGCCCGGCTGGGCGGCGGAGATCGGCTGCGAAAGCTGGGCGCAGATTCTGCTGAAGTATGTGCTGGCTAACCCGGCGGTGACCTGCGCCATCCCCGGCACCCGCAACCCTCGCCACATCCTCGACAATCTGGGCGCGGCGATCGGTCCCCTCCCCGACGCGGCTCAGCGCGCCCGCATCGTGCAGGCGGTTGAAGCCGCCTGAGCGACCCGCTTCGCGGCAGGCGCGGGGTTGGAAAATTCCAGCACCCCGTCCTCCATCCGCGAATAGCGGAGCGTCAGCAGGTCCAGGGCGTAGTTCTGATGCAGCTTCCAGGGTGCGCGGGCGCCCTGTTTAGGGAACTTCTCCATCGCCCGGGTCACATAGCCTGACGAGAAATCCAGCCAGGGCGCGGTCTGCATGTCCGGATCGGAATTGCGCGGCGTCACCTGGCGGGCGCCGGTGCGCCTCATGTGGTTGAGCAGCCGGCAGACGTATTCGCACGTCAGGTCGCACTTCAGCGTCCAGGAGGCGTTGGTATAGCCGAACGCCGAAGCTAGGTTCGGCACGCCTTCGTACATCATCCCCTTGTAGCTTAGGGTCCGGCCGGGCTCGACCACCCGCCCGTCGACGGTCAACGTCAGACCGTTCATCACCTGCAGGTTCAGGCCCGTGGCGGTGACGATGATGTCCGCCTCAAGCGTCCGTCCCGAGGCGAGCCTGACGCCCGTCTCGGTGAAGGTTTCGATCTGGTCGGTGACGACCGACGCGCGGCCTTCGCGGATCGCGAGGAACAGGTCGGAGTCCGGAACCAGGCAGATCCGCTGGTCCCATGGGTTGTACCGCGGCGTGAAATGGGCGCCGACATCGTAGTCGGGCCCCAGTTCCTTGCGCACCATGTCGATCATCCGGGCCTTGACGCGCTCGGGCCTGCGGCGGGCGAGGCGGAAGAAATACATTCCGGTCAGGACGTTGCGCCAGCGGATCAGCTGATAGGCCAGACGGGCCGGCAGCATGCCGCGCAGCCGGTTGGCCAGACGGTCTTCCGCCGGCCGCGAGACGACATAGGTCGGCGAGCGCTGCAGCATGGTCACATGCGCCGCCTGCCGGGCCATTTCAGGCGCGAGCGTGACCGCGGTGGCGCCTGAGCCGATGATCACCACCCGCTTGCCCGCGTAGTCGAGGTCCTGCGGCCAGTTCTGGGGATGGATGATCGGCCCGG
This sequence comes from Pseudomonadota bacterium, assembly GCA_023434015.1. Taxonomy (GTDB): domain Bacteria; phylum Pseudomonadota; class Alphaproteobacteria; order Caulobacterales; family Caulobacteraceae; genus Phenylobacterium. Next base: position 5,253 of record JAEYTM010000174.1, read on the forward strand.
CAAACTGGTCCGCGCCGGGGAAGTCCGGCGTATAGCCGGCCTCGTAGCTGTAATAGCCGCCGCACAGGAACAGAAAGCCGCAGGTGAAGCGGACCGGCTCTCCGTCGTCGCCGACGGCTTCCACCGTCCACGCCGCCTCCGCACTGGACCAGTCGGCACCGGTCACCTTGTGGCCGAAGCGGATGTGCCGGTCGATTCCGTAGTCGCGAGCGGTTTCGCGCACATAGCGCAGGATCGATGGTCCGTCGGCGATCGCCTTGGCTTCCTTCCAGGGCCGGAAGCCGTAGCCCAGGGTGTACATGTCGGAATCGGAGCGGATGCCGGGATAGCGGAACAGGTCCCAGGTGCCGCCGATCGTGTCACGCGCCTCCAGGATGGTGAAGCTGCGGTCCGGCGACAGGGTCTGCAGGTGGTAGCCGGCGCCGATTCCCGACAGGCCGGCGCCCACGATGACGACGTCGAAGTGTTCGCTGGCCATGGCCGCGGGCCTCGGTTCCACCCGCGCCGGCTCCGCGCCGACGCTGTTCGATGGGATAAGTGAATCCCGTTCAGTTGAGAAGCGCTAACGCGCCCTGGCTCAGTCCGGCGTGGATTTCTGCAGGCCCAGATCGACATCGCAGCGGGTGTCGCGCTCGCGCCCCTGCACGGCCGTCGCAAGCAGCACCGGGGCGGGCGCATGGGGCCGCCCGGTGCTGACCACCACGTTCAGGTGCCGGCCTCCGGGGGCGTTGCAGAAGGTCTCCCGGGACTGGAAGCCGCCCGGGTCCCAGGCGGTCACGGCCGGCGCGAAACGCTCCGGCCGCTCCATGACCGCCTCCAGAACCGCCCCGCGCACGTCGGACGGCGAACCGGCCCCGACCTCCACCGTGCAGGCGTTGGGGGCGACATCGCGGCGGACCTCGACGTCGAGCCCCTTCACGTTCCCGACCGGGGCCCCGTCGATCACCGCCTCCAGACAGGCGCGCATGGCCGACCGCGCTTCGAGTGCGGGTTCGGCACGCGCCGGCAGGGCCGCGGCCAGGGCGATCAGGGTTGCAGCTGCGATCCGCATCGCCGAGCCTTTCGGACGTCCAGAACCTGAGGAGGCCACGGGTCTGCGGCCTAAGGATGGCGCCCCCGTGGCCGCCGTCAGCCGAGGCGGAAGGGGACCACAGTCTGCGCCTGCTCCCCAAGCTTGGCGATGCCCAGCCGCATCGTGTCGCCGGCCTTCAGGAACAGCGGCGGCGTCATGCCCAGGCCCACGCCCGGCGGGGTCCCCGTGGTGATGATGTCGCCCGGCGCCAGGGTCATGAACCGGCTGCAGTAGCTGACGAGTTCGGCCACGCCGAACACCATGGTGCGGGTGTTGCCGGTCTGCACGCGCCGGCCATTGAGGTCGAGGAACATGTCGAGGTCCTGCGGGTCGCCGACCTCGTCGCTGGTCACCAGCCAGGGGCCGATCGGCCCGAAGGTGTCGCAACCCTTGCCCTTGTCCCAGGTCCCGCCCCGCTCAAGCTGGTACTCGCGTTCCGACAGGTCGTTGACCACCAGGTAGCCGGCGACATGGTCCAGCGCGTCCGCCTGCTCGACGTAGCGGGCGGTCTTGCCGATCACCACGCCGAGTTCGACCTCCCAGTCGGACTTCACCGAATCCCGCGGCAGCATGACCTCGTCGTTGGGACCCTGGATGCAGGTGGTGGCCTTGGCGAAGATGATGGGCTCGGCCGGCACGGGCATGTTCGATTCGGCGGCGTGGTCGGAGAAGTTCAGCCCGATGGCCAGGAACTTGCCCACCCCGCTCAGCGGGGCGCCATAGCGCGGCTGGCCTTCCACCGTCGGCAGGCTCTGCGGATCGATCGCCGCCAGACGGCGCAGGCTTTCGGGCGACAGTTCCGCCGGCGTGATGTCGCCGATGTGGCCCGAGAGGTCGCGGATGGCGCCCGCAGCGTCGAGAAGGCCGGGCTTTTCCTGACCCACCGGACCGTAACGGAGCAGTTTCATACCTTGACTACCTTGTTGGCGCGCGGCGCGGTGCCGACGCGAATGAATGACGACTTGCCCGGCATACGTGCGTCCGCCGCTCTTTTCTTACTGCGCCGCGGCAGGCGTTCGGATACTTTCGGTATGCGCGCGGGGGCGCGCGCCTTGGGGAATTCGGTGAGACACCGCTTCCACTTCACGGCGCGGCCTGTACACTAAATACGCGTCGGAGGGTGTCAACGAAGCCTAGCCTGAGGTGGCGACGGTTGGACCCCACGATAGGGTTGAACAGAGAAAAAAGATGCCGGCGACAACGACTGCAAGAATCTTCGAGGCTCCTGTTACCGCTCCCGCCGCGCCGACCACCTTGAAGGCCTACGTCTTCAATACCCTTCGGGATGCAATTGTCAGCGGCCGGTACAAGCCCGGGTCCCGGCTGAACGAGAGCCAGTTGGCGCGCGAGTTCAACATCAGCCGGATCCCGATCCGCGAAGCCTTGATGCAGTTGCAGGAACACGGCCTGGTGATGAACCACGAGCGCCGCGGCATGTTCGTGACCGAACTGTCCGAAGAGGACGTCCAACGCATCAATAGCCTGCGGATCGTGCTGGAGTCGGAGGCGCTGAAGCTCTGCGCGGCGCATATGACCAAGCCGGTCGCCGCCCGCCTGACCCAGCTCGTCGAACAGATGGAGGCGTGGGACGCCGGCAGCGAGATCGACGCGGCCGCCATCGACCTGGAATTCCACCGCACCATCTGGGGCGCCGCGGGCAACCCGTACCTGACCAAGGCGCTGGATTCGCTGTCCACGGTCCTGTTCGCCCACACCGCGCTGGAAAACGTCAATCACGAAGACATGCGCTGGCGGCTGAACCACCACCGGGCGCTTCTCGATGTCGCCCTGGGCGCGTCGGACATCGCCGCCGAGGACGCGGTGATCCACCACCTGTCGATGCACTACAAGGCGCCGGAACGGTTCTCGAGCTTCAACGCCGAGGCGGCCGCGGCCCACGGAGGCTGACCCTGTCCAGACTGAACGGCAAGACCTGCGTCGTCACCGCCGCGGGCCAGGGAATCGGTCGCGCGGTCGCCGAGGCATGCCTGCGTGAAGGCGCCCGCGTCGTCGCCGCCGATCTCAACGCGGACCTCCTGGCCAGCTGGGCCGGCGAGGCAGGCGCCCTGCCCCGGGTCGTGGACATGACCGACGAGGCCGCCGTCGAGGCCCTGGCGAGGGAATTCCCAGACGCGTCGGCCCTGGTCAACTGCGTCGGCATGGTCGGGGTCGGCACCGTCCTCGATTGCACGCCCGCGGACCTCGAACGCAGCTTCCGCGTCAATGTACTGAGCATGACGCTCGCCATCCGGGCCTTCCTGCCGGCCATGCGCGAGCGGCGCGACGGGTCGATCGTCAACATCGCCTCGGTGGCGTCCTCGGTCATCGCCGCGCCGAAGCGCTTCAGCTACGGCGCCACCAAGGCGGCGGTGATCGGCCTGACCAAGTCCGTCGCCCTGGATTTCATCGCCGACGGGATTCGCTGCAACGCGATCAGCCCGGGAACGGTGGAGACGCCCTCCCTCTACGAACGCATGGCCGCCCAGGGGGACATCGAGGCCGCCCGCGCCGCCTTCGTCGCCCGCCAGCCGATGGGCCGCATGGGCCAGCCGGAGGAGATCGCGGCGATCGCCGTGCTGCTCGCCTCGGACGAGGCCCGCTTCATGAGCGGTGAGAACATCGTCATCGACGGCGGCATGAGCCTCTAGCGGGTGTGACTTTAACGGCACGGCCCGCAGGCCAAACTGACCAGGGTTAACGCTCCGGCCTTGCAAGCGCCCGTTGGCGGGCGTATCGCTTGTAGACTGTATACGGAATGCAGCTGGCCGCACTCAAGCGGACCCAGCTTGCCGTATGCATGAATCATATTGAGCGACCGAAAAAACGGCGCCGCGATCAAAAAGGGACAGGGGAACCGACAGATGCAAATCATCCAAGCCTCGCCGCACCCACGTTTTCCGCACGCTTCCGCGCGCCGGGAACGCAGCGTCGTTGCGGGTGCCATTGCTCAGGTCAGCACTCCGCCCAGGTGACGCAGGCTGGCTTCCGGGGCGTCCACGGCGCCTGCGGGCAACCGGTCTTTTTCCTTGGAGACGGCTTATCGCATCGAACTGACAGGCGCGCATCGCAGATGCACGCGACGACTCACCCGAAGCACTCTGCGGCTGAGACCTCAGGCTTCGAAAATAATCCAACAAAAATGGGGGGATATCCCATGACTACCCTGATGAAAAAACTGACGTTCGGCTGTTCGGTCCTGGCGCTCAGCGCCGCGGCCATGACGCCCGTCACCGCCTTCGCCCAGGAGGCCATCGCGCTCGACGAAGTCGTCGTCACCGGCACGAGCATCCGCGGCGTCGCGCCGGTGGGCTCGAACCTGATCTCCGTCGGCACCGACGACCTGAAGGCGACGGGTGCGGCGATCGTGACCCAGGCCCTGGCCACCGTGCCGGCCCTCTCCAACTTCGGCGCCACCGTCCAGGGCGGCACCGGCGCCCACTACCAGCCCAGCATCCACAGCCTGGGCGCCTCGGCGTCGAACTCCACCCTCGTCCTGATCGACGGCCACCGCGGCCCGACGGGCGGCACCAACCACACCTTCCTCGACCCGAACATCGTCCCGTTCACCATGGTCGAGCGCGTCGAAGTGCTGGCGGAAGGCGCCTCGGCGACCTACGGCTCGGACGCCGTCGCCGGCGTGATCAACTTCATCACCCGCAAGCGCTATGAGGGCCTGCAGGTCACGGCCCAGACCTCGCTGATGGACGGCGCCAAGCCGGGCTACAACCTCGGCGTCGTCAGCGGCACCAGCTGGGACAGCGGCTCCGTCGTGCTCGGCGCCTCCTACTCCCTGCAGAGCTCGCTGAAGAACAGCGCCCGCGACTGGACCTATCCGGACCAGCGTGCGCGCGGCGGCGGCAACTTCCTGAACTTCAGCTGCGGCCCGGCCAGCGTCCAGCCCGGCGGTCAGTCGCTGATCTTCGTCAACGCCAACGCCACCACCGGCGTGGCGAACAACGCGGCGAACAGCCCCTGCACCAACTGGAACTACACCAGCCGGGTGGGTGAAGAAGAGCGCCATAACCTGATGGCGAAGTTCACCCAGGAGATCACCGAGAACCTGACCGTCGGGCTCGACGTGGTCTATGGCCGTCGCCGCAACGACAGCCTGACCGGCGCCGGCACCGTCCAGGCCACCGTCTTCGGCGCGGGCGCGCAAGCCAACCCGTTCTTCCGTCAGCCGGCCGGCTACACCGGGACCAGCACCAGCCAGACCATCCGTTGGGACGCGACCGAGCTCTTCGGCCCGGCGCACGCCTACACCGGCTCCGACAGCATGTACGCCAGCTTCACCGCCGGCTACCGCTTCAACGACAACTGGAACTTCGACTTCCTGGCCGCGGCCGGTCGCGACGTCTCGGACAACTACACCGTCGGCACGATCAACGGCTCGGTCGCCAACCTGGCGCTGAACCGCACGACCAACGGCGGCGGCAACATGACCTCGATCTCCGTCCCGGGGACCGATCTCGTGGTGCTGAACCCGGTGCTGACGGCGGCCAACGCGCTCGACGTCTGGAACCCGGCCTCGACCAACCGCACCTCCGCGGCGGTCCGTGAGCGTCTGCTCGACAACGACAACATGCTGGAGAACACCAGCGGCTTCCAACAGGTCCGCGGCATTCTCAGCGGCACCCTGTTCGAACTGCCGGCCGGCGCTGTGAAGGTCGCCGTCGGCGGCGAACTGCTCCGCACCCAGCTCGACCAGTTCGTGGCGCGTGCGAACAACTCCGGCCCGGCCAGCTCCGGCTCGCAGCAGCTGAACTTCGCTTTCGACCGTGAGGTCTACTCGGGCTTCGTCGAAGCCAACGTTCCGCTGGTGTCGGCCGACATGGAAGTCCCGTTCATGCGCGGCTTCGACGTCAACCTGTCCTACCGCTACGACCACTACGACGACTTCGGCGAGACCAAGAACCCGCGCGTCGCCTTCAACTGGGACGTCGTCGAGGGCTTCCGTCTGCGCGGTAACTACTCCACCTCGTTCGTGGCTCCGCCGCTGACGGTTCTGGGTGACGAGTACGGCGCCTTCGCCACCGCCGGCTGGAACGCGGTCACCAACAACGTGCCCGTGTCGCCCGCCTCCTATCCGATCCTGACCCAGATGGGCATCGCCGGCTGCACCGCCGCCTCGGCGACCTGCAACATCTCGTCGCTGACCGGCATCCAGGTCACCAGCGGCGACACCCAGACGGGCGCTCAGGAAGGCAAGGGCTGGTCGCTGGGCTTCGACTGGAACCCGGCTTACCTGCCGGGTCTGCGCACCCAGGTCACCTACTGGACCACTCAGTTCGAGGGCGGCGTGACCGGTCCGAACATCCAGAACGTGGTCAACACCGGTTCGGCGAACTTCCTGCTGACCTTCTACCCGACCTGCGCCACGGAAGCCCAACTGATGCAGTTCGCGCAGGGGATCCCGCAACGGACCACCGCCCCGGCCTGCACTCAGTACATCTTCCGTTCGCTGAACTCGAACTGGCTGAACCTGGAAGTGGAAGGCATCGACTACTCGGTGCAGTACACCCACCCCACGGACTTCGGCGATCTGCGCGTCGGCGTGACCGGCACGCAGTTCACCAAGTACAACCAGTCCTTCGGCAGCGGCTCGAAGTACGACATCCTGGACACCACCGGGAACAACGGTCAGTTCCCGTCGGTCGGCACGACGCTCCGCGCCAACCTGGGCTGGACCAAGGACGCCTGGTCGGCGGACCTGTTCATGAACTACACGGGTGAATACAAGAACTGGTCGGGGAACTCGCTCACCCCGATCACCCGTGACGCCAACGGCAACCCGGCCGGCGGCGGCGACAAGGTGAAGGACGGCGCCATCTTCGACGCCAACGTCTCCTACGAAATGGAGCTGGGTCTTGCGGCCCCGGTGGAGTTCTCGCTCTCCGTCCGCAACATCTTCGACACCAAGCCGCCGTTCTATAACAACAGCCAGGGCTACGACAGCTTCATGGGCAACCCCTTCGGACGCCGCGCCACCATCGGCGTCGTCGCGAAGTTCTTCTAAAGACTACAGCCGCCCGCGGGGTTCACCCCGCGGG
>JAEYTM010000264.1 GCA_023434015.1 Pseudomonadota bacterium
GCCAGGACCTGTTCGAGGCCACGCACGTCCAGCGCCTGCTGCAGGCCCTGCTCGGCCTGCCGACCCCGGTCTATCGCCACCATCGCCTGCTGACCGGCCCGGACGGGCGGCGCTACGCCAAGCGCGATCGCGCCGAGACCCTGCGCGAGCTGCGCGCCCGCGACGTCTCCTCGGCCGACCTCCGCGGCGAAATGGGCTTCGACTGACGCCCGCCACGGTGGTCTGACCACCGGCTTGACAACGCTGTCGCAGCAGCCAAGCTGGCGCAAGGCGTTGGGGGAAACGCATGGCGGCGGAAGGTGGCCCGGCGGAACGGCTGGAGCTGGTCGACTCCCTGCGGGGCTACGCCCTGATGGGGCTTTTCCTGGTGCACATGGTCGAGCGGTTCGAGCTCTACTGGCTGAACCCCGCCGGCGGGCCGGTCGTCGCCTGGACCTTCGGCCTGTTCGCCGGCAAGGCCTTCGCCCTCTTCGCGCTCTGTTTCGGGCTCAGCTTCTTCATCCTGATGGACAGGGCCGCCGCGCGCGGCGTCGACTTCAGCGGACGGTTCGTCTGGCGCCTGCTGATCCTTCTGGCCTTCGGCTTCGCCCACAGCCTCTATTATCGCGGCGACATCCTGATGTTCCTGGCCCTGCTCGGCCTGACGCTGATCCCGTTCAACCGCATCCGCGACGACCGCGTGCTGCTGGCCCTCGCCGCGTTCTTCCTCGCCCAGCCCTACCTCTGGGTGAAGCTGTTCGCCGCCCTCGCGGGCGCCGGCTGGGCCAATCAGCCGCCCGCCTTCGCCACCGGCGCGTCCCTGCCGGTCATGGCGGACGGCTCCTTCCTGCAGGCGCTGCACGCCCAGAATGGCGACGGACGGGTCAGCACCTGGTCGTTCATGTACGAATCCGGGCGGCTGGCGCAGATCGCCGGCCTGTTCCTGGTCGGGCTGGTGCTCGGGCGGCGCGGCGTCTTCGCCGATCCGGACCGCTTCCGGCGGACGCGGCGCATCGTCCTGGCGCTCGCCGCCCTCGCCTGGCTCGCCCTGATGCTCGGCCGTCCCGCCCTTGTCGGCCTGCTGCCGGCCGGCAGCCGCGCGGCCGGCGTCGGCGGCTTCATCGCTGACGCCTGGATCGCGCTCGCCCTGCTCACCGTGCAGGTGGTGCTGTTCGTCGAGCTGTACCAGGCGTTCGCCCGCCCGCTCCTGCGGCTGCTGGCTCCGGCCGGCCGCATGACCCTGACCCTCTACCTGGGCCAGTCGCTGGTCTTCGTGCCGGTGTTCTTCGGCTGGGGCATGGGGCTGCACGAGCGCATGAGCTCCGGCGCGGCCCTAGCCCTCGGGATCGCCGCCTTCGTCGCCCAGGTGATCTTCGCCCACCTGTGGTTCCGCGCCTTCCGCTACGGCCCGCTGGAATGGCTCTGGCGGGCGCTGACCTACCTGACCTGGAAGGTGCCGTTCCGCCGCCCCGCCGCGACCTAGCCGATCAGCCGGAAGAGGCCGAACAGCAGAAGCATCGGCAACGGCGCCCTCAGCGCCCACCACATGGCGGCTCGCATCCGCACCCCTTGGCTGACCATCGCCCCCGAGGCCAACGGCCGCCTGCGGCTCAGGTTCCGGCGCCGACCCCCTCAGCCGGCAGGGCCCAGGCCGCCCGCGCCGCCTCGATGGCGGCCAGCTTGGCCTCGAAGGCGGACCAGTCGTCCTGCGCGGCGATCGGCGACCAGATCGCCTCGATCTCGTCGTAGAGCAGCTCCTCCGGCTCGGCCCGCGCGAAATAGGGATCGGCCAGCCGCCCCGGCCGCTCCGCCGCATAGCCGGCCACCCGCTCCCGGAATTCGGCGAAGGCCTCGCCGGCGTAGATGTCGCCCCGCCGGCTCGCCGCCGCCCGCTCCGCATCCCCGGTGAACCAGTCGAAGAACACCGGCTCCCAGCGCAGCCGCTCGCCGCCCTCCGCCATGGCGCCGAACAGCGCCTGCACCAGGGCGGCGTCCTCGTCCTCGGAGCGCGCCGTCAGGCCCAGTCGTTCGGTCATCGCCGCCGCCAGCTCCCGGCGGTAGGCGGGGCCGAAGCCGTTCAGCGCCTCGACCAGCGGATCGCTCTCCGTCGTCAGGCTCAGCGCCCCGGCGAGCTGCTGCAGGTTCCAGAACACCGCTTCCGGCTGGCGGCCGAAGGCGTAGAGTCCAGCGTGGTCGAAATAGGCCGCCGTGAAGTTCGGGTCGCTCCGCGGCAGGAAGCGGTACGGGCCGTAGTCGAAGCTCTCGCCGGTCAGGTTCATGTTGTCGGTGTTCAGCACCCCGTGGACGAAGCCGGCCGCCATCCACCGCGCCGTCAGCCGGGCCGCCCGCCCGACCACCGCCCGCAGCAGCGCCGCCGGCCTGTCCGCCGCATCCGCCAGCTCCGGATAATAGGTCTCGATCACATGGCCGGTCAGGGCCTCGATCCGCTCCGGCTGCTGGAAGAAGGCGTGGCGCTGGAAGCTGCCGAAGCGGATGTGGCTGTGCGACAACCGTACCAGCACCGCCGAGCGCGTAGGACTGGGCTCGTCGCCCCGCGTCAGCGCCTCGCCGGTCTCGATCAGCGAGAACGAGCGCGAGGTCGGAACGCCCAGGGCCTCCAGCATGGCGGTCGCCAGAACCTCGCGCACGCCGCCCTTCAGGGTCAGCCGACCGTCGCCCGACCGCGACCAGGGCGTGCGCCCCGATCCCTTGGTCCCCAGGTCGAGCAGCCGCCCGGTCCCGGCCTCGCGCATCTGCGCGAACAGGAAGCCGCGACCGTCGCCCAGGTCGGGGTTGTAAACGCGGAACTGATGGCCGTGGTAGCGCTGGGCCAGCGGCGGGTCGAGGTTCCCCGGCAAGGGTTCGAACCGGCCGAAATGGGCGACCCATTCGGCGTCGCTCAGGGTCTCCAGGCCCACGCTCGCCGCCGCCCGGTCGTTGCGGAACCGCAGGATCGTCTGCGGGAAATCCTCCGCCCGGACGGGATCGGCGAACTCGTCCCCTAAGGCCGGGAACCGTGGGTCGGGGCGATAGGCGGGCGCGACGGGCATCCGAGCCAGATGGGCCGTCCGGCGGCTTTCGGCAAGCGCGCCGCCGATTGGGCTGGAGGCCGGCGCCGGCGGTTGTTAGGCAGGGTCATGTCCACCCGCGCCACCCTGGCCTTCCTGAAGACCGAGACCGGTGCGGGCGTGCTGCTGGCGGCCGCCGCCCTGGTCGCCATCCTCTGGGCCAACTCCCCCTGGGCCGGCGGCTACGGACGCTTCATCGGCCATCCGATCACCCTGCAGCTCGGCGCCTTCGCCGAGACCATGTCCGTGCTCGAGTGGGTGAAGAGCGGCCTGATGCCGATCTTCTTCTTCGTCGTCGGCCTGGAGATCAAGAACGAGATCCTGCGCGGCGAGCTGTCGAACCCGCGCCGCCTGGCCCTGCCGGTGCTGTCGGCCCTGGGCGGGGTCATGGTCCCGGCCGCAGTCTACATCGCCTTCAACCTCGGCGAGGGCGGCCAGCCGCGGGGCTGGGCGATCCCCGCCGCCACCGACATCGCCTTCGCCCTGGCCGCCCTGTCGCTGGTCGGGGCGCGCCTGCCGCCCACCCTGCGCATCTTCCTGCTGACGCTGGCCATCGCCGAGGACCTGGCGGCCGTCGTCCTGATCGCCATCCTGTTCACCAGCGAGATCCGCCCGGCCATGCTGGGCGGTGCGACCGCCACCCTGGGGCTCCTGGCCGCCATGTCGCGCTGGCGCACGGCCCCCTACGTCTTCTGGGCGGCGGGCTTCCTGCTGCTCTGGGCCTTCACCCTGAAATCGGGGGTGAACACCTCCCTGGCCGGGGTCGCCGCCGCCTTCTGCGTGCCGCTTGAGCCCAAGCGCCCGGGCGGCCCCGGCGTACTGGCCGAGATGATGGAGGCCCTGCACCCCTACGTCGCCTTCTTGATCCTGCCGCTGTTCGCCCTGGTCGCCGCCGGCTTCCCGGTGCTGGGCATGCCGCCCGGCACGCTCACCGGGCCGATCACCCTGGGCGTCGCCCTGGCCCTGTTCCTCGGCAAGCAGGTCGGCGTCTTCGGCGCGGCCAGCCTGGTCATCGGCCTGAAATGGGCCCGCCGGCCCACCGGGGCGAGGTGGTCGGAACTCTACGGGGTCTCGGTGCTCTGCGGCATCGGTTTCACCATGAGCCTCTACATCGGCCACCTGGCCTTCCCGGCCGACGACCTGGTCGCCCAGGCGCAGGTCAACCTCGGGGTGATCCTCGGGTCCTTGGCCTCGGCCGTCGTCGGCATGAGCCTGCTGGCCTGGACGCAGAGCCGGCGCGGCGATCTCTAGCCAGCCGCCAGCCCCGCCTTCAGCGCCTCGGCGGTCTCGCGCGCCGCCGCGACCACCGCCGGCGAGACGTCGGCCATCAGGTAGAAGTCGTGGACCATCGCCTGATATTCCACGTGCCGCGCCGCCACCCCCGCGGCCCGCAGCCGCGCGGCGTAGTCGCGGCCCTCGTCCTTCAGCGGGTCGTGCCCGCCGGTGACCACCAGCGCAGGGGGCGCGCCGGAGAAATCGCGGTCGCGGCCCAGCATCGCCCGCGCGCCGTCCGGATGCCCGACGGCGCCGAGGCAGGCCTCGAACCAGGCCAGGGCCTCACGGGTCAGCACCGGCCCG
>JAEYTM010000289.1 GCA_023434015.1 Pseudomonadota bacterium
CCGTCGGCGACCGCGGCGCGCACGACCGGCCGCCCGGCCTTCCAGGCGAGCGGCAGGCTTAAGGCGGCCCGGAAGGGCGGCGCCTGGCCGGGCCGCGACAGGCGAAGGCGGCAGGGCGCGAGCTCGACATCGACCACGAAGCCGGCGAGCACGTCGGCGCCGACGACCCCGGCGATGGGCGTCGGGAAGTTCCAGGTGCGAAGGTCGATGTCGGCCACCGCCACCTGACGGCCGGGCAGGTTCTGACCGGCCAGGGCGATGTCGCCCGCCAGGACGGCCCCGGCGAAGCCGTTGGCCTGGGCGCGGGTCTCGTGCACCAGGGTGGCGGGCGCGGCGGTGTCGAGGATGTAGTCCCCGGCCATGCCCCCCACCGCCGCCGGGACCACCAGCACGCCCTGTTCGTAGATGCAGGCGGCCTCGCCCGCCCGGGCCGGCGCGGCGGGCGCGAGGACGGCGACGGCGAGGGCGAGCGGCGTCAGCTTCACGGCAGGACCATAGCCAAGGCGCCGGGCTTCGGCGACAGGGACGGCGGTGAGCGCCCCCGCCGTCGGCTTCGCCGCCACCTCCCCCGTTTCGCGGGGGAGGAGCGTGCGGCGCGGCTCCGGCTCCTCCCTTGCGAAGCGGAGGAGGTGGATCGTTGCGTAGCGACGAGACGGAGGGGGCGCGGCAAAGGCGCCTTACAGGCGCCGCAACGCGCCCCATTATGAGCGGCATGGCTCATACGACCGCGTGGCGGAACTTCAGACGCATGCAGGACATCACCGTGGCCGCCGCCACGCTGATCTATGCCGGGGCGGTGCTGCAGGCGTTCAAGACCCTGCCGGGCGGAACGGCGCTGATCGCCGAGCGGACGCTGATCTGGCCGGCGATGTTCCTGTTCCTGTCGCTGGCCCTGCCGCTGGTCCTGGGTCCGGCGCGGCGGGCTCTGGCGAAATATGTCTGGATGAGCTTCAAGGCCGGCTTCGGCCAGACCGCCGGCTCGGTCCTGGTCGGGATCGGCCTGCTGCTCGCCGCGGCCCTGTTCATGTACTGGCAGATCGCGGCCGTCGCCGACGGCGGCCGCTATCCGGCCGGAGTGTTCTCCGGCTACGCGGCCGGGATCGGCATACTGGCGGCCCAGGCGGCGCTGGTCCGCGTGCTGGAGCACCATCCGCAGGTCCGCGAGACGATCGAGGAGTAAGGCGGGCGCCCGGCTACATCTCGCCCTTGCCGCCGGCGTTGCGGGCCAGCAGGGCGAGGGTGCGCAGGCGCGAAAGGCGGGCGCTGTCCTCGTGGAAGCCTGACGGCGCGACGAAGGCGTGGCCGGCGTCGTACATGTAGACCGGCAGGTCGGGATGACGGGCGCGGATGGCCTCCACGTCGGCCGGCGGGATCAGCTCGTCGTGCTTGCCCATGTGCAGGATGGTCGGGACCTGGGGCGTCTCGCCCAGATAGTCGACGATCTGGCCGCCGTAGAAGGACGAGACGGCCGCCAGGCCGCTGCAGCGCGCGGCGGCCAGCCAGGCGGTGGTGCCGCCGAAACAGAAGCCGATGGCGAAGACCGGCGGGGCGAGGGCGTCGATGGCCGCCTGCACGGCGTCGAGGACCTCCGCGCCCCAGGCGGTGCGCCGGCCATAGTCCATCTGCCGGGCCATGACGGCCGGGTCGATGTCGGTCCGCGGGAATCCGCGCCGGAAGCGGTCGAACAGGCTGGGGACCAGCACCTCGTAGCCGTCCTCGGCATAGCTGTCGGCGAGCTGGCGCAGGTGCGGAGTGACGCCCCAGATGGCGTGCAGCACGACGATGCCGCCCCGCCGGGCGTCGCTGACGCCGGCCCGGTAGGCCTCGTACTCGAAGCCGTCCTTCGGGCTGGCCAGGCGAACGGTCTCGCCCATCCCGGGGCCTCCGCTAGACGTTGAAGCGGAAGTTCATCACATCGCCGTCCTGGACGACATACTCCTTGCCTTCCTGGCGCAGCTTGCCGGCCTCGCGGGCGCCGGCCTCGCCCTTCAGGCGGACGTAGTCCTCGAAGGCGATGGTCTCGGCCCGGATGAAGCCCTTCTCGAAGTCGGTGTGGATCACGCCGGCCGCCTGGGGGGCGGTGTCGCCCTTGTGGATCGTCCAGGCGCGGGCTTCCTTCGGCCCCACCGTGAAATAGGTCTGCAGGCCGAGCAGGTGGTAGGCCTCGCGGATCAGCTTGTTCAGCCCGGGCTCGGTCAGGCCCAGGGTGTCGAGGAACTCGGTCCGCTCGGCCGGGTCGAGCAGGGCGATCTCGCTCTCGATCTGGGCGGAGATGACCACATGGTCGGCGCCGTCGCGCGTGGCCCGCTCGGCGACCAGGGCGGACAGTTCGTTGCCAGTGGCGGCCGAGGCCTCGTCGACGTTGGACACATAGAGGGCGGGCTTGGAGGTCAGCAGCTGCAGCATGCGCCAGGCCTTGTCGTCCTCGGCGGAGAGCTCGGCCTTGCGGGCCGGGCGGCCGGCGTTCAGCTCGGTGAGCGCCACCTGGACGAGGCGCAGCGTCTGGGCGCTTTCCTTGTCGCCGGTCTTGGCGCGCTTCTCCAGGTTGACGACCCGCTTCTCCAGGCTCTCGAGGTCGGCGAGCATCAGCTCGGTCTCGATGGTCTCCAGGTCGGCGATCGGGTCGATCCGGCCCTCGACATGGGTGATGTCGTCGTCGACGAAGCAGCGGGCGACGAAGGCGACGGCGTCGCAGTCGCGGATGTTGGCCAGGAACTGGTTGCCGAGGCCCTCGCCCTTGGAGGCGCCGCGCACCAGGCCGGCGATATCGACGAAGTTCATCCGGGCCGGGATGATCTCCTTCGAGGGGATGATGGCCGCCAGGGCCTCCAGGCGCGGCTCAGGCACCGCCACATCGCCGGTGTTGGGCTCGATGGTGCAGAACGGATAGTTGGCCGCCTGGGCCGCGGCCGTCTGGGTCAGGGCGTTGAACAGGGTCGACTTGCCCACGTTGGGCAGGCCGACGATGGCGACTTTGAGAGCCATGGCGGGTGTCGGTTCCTAGGTGAAGGCGCCGCACCTAGCATGGGCGGGCGCCGGCGCGAAGCCGGGTCAGGCGTCGCCGCTGCTGCGGTTCTGGCGGGTGTCGCTCTTCTCGGCGGGGGCGAGGCGCATGACCTCGGTCTGATACTTCTCGTCCTGGCCCTGGGCCAGCAGGGGCGCGGCGTCGGCCACCGCCAGCAGCAGGGGCTCGACCCACTGCATCTCGACCTTGTGGAAGTCGGACAGGACGTGGCCCTGGACCCTGGCCTTGTCGCCGGGGTGGCCGGTGCCGAGGCGGGCGCGGCGGAACTCGGGGCCGATGCGGGCGGCGATGGAGCGCACGCCGTTGTTGCCAGCCGCGCCGCCGCCGGTCTTCATCCGGAAACGGCCGGGGGCCAGGTCGATCTCGTCGTAGAAGACCACCAGGTCGGCGGGGGTGAGCTTGTAGAACTGCAGCGCGTCGCCGACCGCCCGGCCGCTCTCGTTGTAATAGGTGAGCGGCTTGAGGATCAGGGCGCGGACGGCGCCGGCCGGGGTCTCGATCGACCCCTCGCGGGCGAGGCCATGGAACCGCGACCGCTCGGGGCCGAAGCCCCAGCGGCGCGCGATCTCGTCCACGGCCATGAAGCCGATGTTGTGGCGGTTCCTGGAGTAGGCCTGGCCCGGATTGCCCAGGCCCGCGATCACCAGCATGCGATCCCCCTGGCGTGGAGAGATCGGAGGCGAGATCAGCTCTCGCCTTCGCCTTCGGCGGCCGCCTCGGCGTCGGCTTCAGCCGACATCTGGGCGGAGGCGCCGGCCAGGGTCGCGATCACGAAGTCGCGGTCCAGGGCGGGCTCGACGCCGGCCGGCAGGGTGGCGGCCGAGATGCGGATGGTGTCGCCGATGTCCAGGCCGGTCAGGTCGAAGACCAGCTCTTCCGGGATCCGGTCGGCGGGGCAGGACAGCTCGACCTCGTGGCGCACCACGTTGAGCGTGCCGCCGCGCTTCAGGCCCGGCGAGGCTTCCTGGTTGATGAAGTGGGCCGGGACCGAGATCTTGATCTGCTGGTCAGCGGCGACGCGATAGAGGTCGAAGTGCATCGGCTCGTCGGTGACGGGATGCATGTCGACGGTCTTGGCGATGACCGGCTGGCTTTCCTTGCCGTGCTTCAGGGTCACCAGGTGGCCCAGGAGCTTGCCGGTGAACAGCGCCTTGCGGAACTCGTTGCTCTTCACGGCGATGGCCACGGGGCCCTTGTCGCCGCCGTAGAGCACGCCGGGAACCAGGCCCGAGCGGCGGGTCTGACGCGCGGCGCCGGTGCCGGTTTGTTCGCGCACTTCAACGTTCAATACGATGTCGGCCATGGCCATGCCTCAAAACGAAACCGCCGCGCGAGCCGCGCGGCGACGCAAATCTGCGACCCGGGGGTCGAAAGGGTGCGCGTAAATACACAATAGCCCCGCCCCATGCAACGGGGCGGGGCCTTGAAAAGCCGGGAAAGCCTCAGCGGGTCTTCGGAAGCGGGGCGCCCGCGGCCGCGGCGGGGGCGGTGGTGGCCAGGGTGAGGGGTTCGGTCTTGACGTCGAGCGGCGGCGGCACCCCGGCGCCCTTCAGCAGGCACTGGCCGGTGTCCATCAGGACGTGCTGGCCGAGACAGAAGACGTCCTCGTAGTGCGGCTTGGCCACCGCCAGGCACTGGTAGAGGTTCAGCTTGGACATGTTGAGGCAGCTGGCCGAGTTCACCTCGGTCAGCATGGGCATCACCTCGGCGAGGCTGGCGTCGTCGCCGTAGCCGAGGGCGGCCAGGGCGGCCACCGCCATGCTGCGGATCACCACCTGGGTGTGCGGGGCGGGCGAGGCCTCGCCAGTCAGGCCGAGCGGACTGGCGCCGACGGAGGCCTGGGTGAGTCGGGAGGTTTCGTTGACGTCGCCGAGCAGGGGGGCGGCCGAAAGCTGCTTGGCCTGGGCCAGACGCATCTCCGGCGCCGCGATGGCGGCCTTGGACCAGTTGGCGCGCTGGACCTCATAGGCGGCCTGCTTCACCAGCCGGCCCTGGACGAGCAGCTTCTTGCCGTCTTCGCCGAGCGCGGCCTTGACCATGCCGGCGGCGCTGGACGAGCCGGAGATGCCGACCACATAGGCCGGGTCCTTCATGATCTCGTAGGCGATGGTGCGCCGTTGGTCGGCGTCGCCGGCGTAGGTGCGCACCCCGGCCACGAAGGCGGGGTCCTGCAGGGCGGCGACGGCGCCGTAGGCGATGGCCCCGCGCAGCAGCTGCTGCGGCTCATAGGCCGCGCCGGTGCGCACGCCCTCGGCGACGGCGGCGCCGTTGGTGAACTGCGGCGAGATCGCGCCCGCGCGGCTGACGTAGATTCGGTAGGCGCTCGCCATCTCGATCACCTTCGGCGAGAGGGCGACCGGCGGCGGAGGCGGCGGAGGCGGCGGCGGGGGCGGCGGCTCGGCGGCGCAGGCGGCGAGCAGGGCGGCGACGGCGAGCGCCGCGCAGGTGGCGAGCCGGCGAACCGGGAACACGGACGTCATCTGGGAGCCTTCCCCCTGAAACCAATGGCGCGACGATACAGTCACAGAGCGACCGGATCATGGTCCGGCATGGTAAACTCTTGCTGACCAAGCTTGACCGTTGGCCTAACGCGCCGTCAGTCGAAGAGTTTCGACACGCTTTCCTCGTTGGCGATGCGGCGGATCGCCTCGCCCAGCAGCGCCGCGCAGCTGACCACGCGGATTTTCTCGCAGTTGGCGACCTCGACCGGCGCCTCGATCGAATCGGTGATCACCAGTTCCTTGAGCACCGAGTTGCGCACCCGCTCGGCCGCCGCGCCGGACAGCACCCCGTGGGTGACGTAGGCCGAGACCTCGACCGCGCCGGCGTCGATCAGCGACTGGGCCGCCGAGCACAGGGTGCCGGCCGAATCGACGATGTCGTCGAACATGATCAGGCGCCGGCCGCTGACGTCGCCGATGATGTTGGCGACTTCGCTCTTGGCGGGGCCGGAGCGGCGCTTGTCGACGATGGCCAGGTCGGCGTTCAGCCGGCTGGCGACGGCCAGGGCCCGGACCACGCCGCCGACGTCAGGCGAGACGACCAGCATCTCGTCGGTCTTCTGGTAGTTGGCCTTGATGTCGTTGGCCATCAGCGGCGCGGACTGCAGGTTGTCCGTCGGAATGTCGAAGAAGCCCTGAATCTGGCCGGAGTGCAGGTCCATGGTCAGGACCCGGTCGGCGCCGGCGCGGGTGATCAGGTTGGCGACCAGCTTGGCCGAGATCGGGGTGCGGCCCCCGGTCTTGCGGTCCTGACGGGCGTAGCCGAAGTAGGGCATCACCGCGGTGATCCGCCGGGCCGACGCGCGCTTCAGCGCGTCGATGCAGATCAGCAGCTCCATCAGGTGGTCGTTGGTCGGATAGCTGGTCGACTGCAGGACGAAGACGTCCTCGCCGCGCACGTTCTCGTCGATCGTCACCCAGATCTCGTTGTCCGGGAAACGCTTCACCTGCGCGCGGGTGAGCGGCAGGTCGAGGTGGGAGGCGACCGCCTGGGCCAGGGTGCGGTTAGAGTTGCCGGCCAGCAGCTTCATCGGGTCCCCGCGACGTTTGAACTGAATGCGCGCGCTTGTAGGCAGGCCGGGGCGCGCGGGCAAGCCTACGGCTCAAGCATTATGGCCGAAAGCAGGCGGCCGTAGTCCGGCTCGCCCCGCTGGAAGGCCCGGCGGTTGGAGAAGAAAAGCTCCGGCTCGGCGGCGGTGTCGCGGCCGATCCACTCGCAGGCCTCGACTCCGGCCAGCCGCAGGCGGTCCAGCACGAAGGCCGGCAGGTCGAACAGCCGCTTGTCGGCCGAGGGACCGGGGGCGAAGAACCGGCCGTGGCCGGAGTCCTCGGCGAGGAACCGCTCGAGGAACTCCAGGCCGACCTCGTAGGACGCCGGGCCGATGCAGGGACCCACGGCGGCGCGCAGGCGCAGGCGGTCGGCGCCGAGCGCCTCCATCCGGGCGACGGCGGATTCCACGACGCCGCCGAGGGCGCCCTTCCAGCCGGCGTGGGCGGCGGCGGCGACGCCCGCCTGGGCGTCGACGATCAGAACCGGGGCGCAGTCGGCGGACAGGGCGCCGCAGACCACCCCCGGGGTGGCGGTGACCACCGCGTCGGCCTGGGGCGGCGCGTCGGGCCAGGGTCCGGCCACCGAGACGGCATCGGGCGAATGGACCTGATAGGCGGTGACCACCCCGTCGGCGCCGAAGTGGGCGGCCGCGCGGCGGCGGTTCTCGCGCACCGCCTCCGGATCGTCGCGGGAGCCGACCCCGGCGTTGAGGCTGCCGTAGATTCCCGTCGAGACGCCGCCCTGGCGGGTGAAGAAGGCGTGGCGGACGCCGGCCAGGTCGAGCAGCGGCGAGGTCAGGACGGGAAGGGTCATGGGGCGGCCGGGTCGGGATCGAAGGCGGGCGGGGTCCAGCCCGGGGAATGCAGGCAGCAGGCCTTGAACAGCTCGCCCATCTCGTCGGCGGCGATCAGCCGGGTGAGCTGGCGGCCGATGCGCGGCCCCTGGTCGGGGCGGGCGCGGACCAGGGCCTCGGCGCGCGGGCCGATCCCGAGGCGGGCGAGCAGCTCGCCCTGGGTGAGGATGGCGGCGGCGGCCCCCTCGGCGCGGGCGGCGGCCATCACCGCCGGGAAGTCGGCGTGGACGGTGAGGTCGGCCTGGCCCGGATCGTCCAGCGGATCGACCTTCTCGTGGCGGCGGAGGGCCTGCAGGG
>JAEYTM010000188.1 GCA_023434015.1 Pseudomonadota bacterium
GCCCCCCCCCCCCCCGGGCCCCCCGCGCGGCCCCCCCCCGCCGCCGCCTCGGCCTTCGGCCAGCTTTCCGCCGCTATCGCCATGCCCAAGGCCGACCGCAGCCTTGAGGATGTGGTGCGTGAGTTGCTGCGTCCGCTGCTGCAGCAGTGGCTTGACGACAACCTGCCGGCCATCGTCCAGCAGGCGGTGGAAGCCGAGGTCGAGCGCATCGCGCGCGGCCGGGTACGCTAACCGCCGCCACCGCCCTATCCCCGCGAAGGCGGGGGCCCAGGTGTTTTTGTGCTACTGAACCCGTCGCTCACGCCGGGGTCAGCCGCGACGCTGAAACGGAAGACGCCTGGTTCTCCGCTTTCGCGGAGATGAGCGGAATTGTATTGGACCGCTTCAGCCAGACCTTCCGAGATGCTTGAAAAAAACTTCGATCCCAAGACCGCTGAACCGCGCCTCTATGCCGCCTGGGAAGGCTCCGGCGGGTTTTCGCCGACGGACGATCCGAACGCCGAGCCGTTCAGCATCGTGATCCCGCCCCCGAATGTGACGGGCTCTCTGCACATCGGCCACGCGCTGAACAACACCCTGCAGGACGTGCTGATCCGCTTCGAGCGGATGCGTGGCAAGGCGGCCCTGTGGCTGCCCGGCACCGACCATGCCGGCATCGCCACCCAGATGGTGGTGGAGCGCCAGCTCGCCGAACGGGGCAACCGTGGCCGTCGGGACATGGGCCGCGACGAGTTCGTGGCCAAGGTCTGGGAATGGAAGGCCCAGTCCGGCGGGACCATCGTCAACCAGCTGCGCCGCCTTGGCGCGTCCTGCGACTGGAGCCGCGAGCGGTTCACCCTGGACGAAGGGCTGTCCGCGGCCGTTCGCAAAGTCTTTGTCACGCTTTACCGCGAAAACCTCATCTACCGCGACAAGCGGTTGGTGAACTGGGACCCGCATTTCCAGACGGCGATTTCCGACCTCGAGGTCGAGCAGCGCGAGGTCGAGGGCCACTTCTGGCACTTCGCCTATCCGCTGGAGGACGGCTCGGGCGAGATCGTCGTGGCCACCACGCGCCCGGAGACCATGCTGGGCGATACGGCCGTGGCGGTGCACCCGAGCGACGAACGCTACAAGCATCTGATCGGCCGGGCCGTGCGCCTGCCGATCGTCAACCGGCCCGTGCCGATCATCGCCGACGAGTACGCCGATCCCGAGAAGGGTTCGGGTGCGGTGAAGATCACCCCGGCGCACGACTTCAACGACTTCATGGTCGGCAAGCGCAACAACCTGCCGATGATCAACGTCTTCGACGACTTCGCGAGGATCAACGACAACGCGCCGGCGGACTACCGCGGCCTGGATCGCTTCGCCGCCCGCAAGAAGGTCGTCGAGACGTTCGAGGAACTCGGCCTGCTGCGTGGCGTGGAAAAGACCCGCCACGCGGTGCCGCACGGCGACCGCTCGGGCGTCGTCGTCGAGCCCTATCTGACCGACCAGTGGTACGTCGACGCCAAGACCCTGGCGCAGCCGGCGATCAAGGCGGTCGAGGACGGCTCCACCATCTTCGTGCCCAAGCACTGGGAGAAGACCTATTTCGAATGGATGCGGAACATCGAGCCGTGGTGCATCTCGCGCCAGCTCTGGTGGGGTCACCGTATCCCGGCCTGGTTCGGCCCGGACGGGAAGATCTTCGTTGACGAGACCGAGGAAGGGGCCAAGGCCCTCGCTCGCGAGCACTACGGCCATGACGAGCCGTTGCGGCAGGACGATGATGTCCTCGACACCTGGTTTTCCTCGGCCCTGTGGCCGTTCTCGACCCTGGGCTGGCCGGAGGATGCCGAGGACCTGCGCCGGTTCTACCCGACCCACACCCTGATCACCGGTTTTGACATCATCTTCTTCTGGGTCGCCCGGATGATGATGCAGGGCCTGCACTTCAAGGGCGAGGTTCCCTTCAAGCGGGTGTTCATCAACGCCCTGGTTCGCGACGCCAGCGGCGCGAAGATGTCCAAGTCCAAGGGCAACGTGATGGACCCCCTGGAGCTGGTGGACGAGTTCGGGGCCGACGCCCTGCGCTTCACCCTGACGGCCATGTCCGGCGCGGCCCGCGACATCAAGCTTTCGCGCCCGCGGATCGAGGGCTACCGCAACTTCGGCACCAAGCTCTGGAACGCCACCCGCTTCACCCAGATGAACGGCGCCGCGCGCGCCGAGGGCTTCGATCCCTCGACGGTCAAGACCGCGCTCAACCGCTGGATCGTCGGCGAGACCACCCGCACGGCCCAGGCGGTGACGGAAGCCCTCGCGGATTGCGGCTTCGACGCTGCCGCCGACGGGCTCTATCGCTTCGTCTGGCGCCAGTACTGCGACTGGTATGTGGAGCTGGCCAAGCCGGTGCTCGGCAAGCCGGGCGAACCGGTCGCCGACGAGGCGGCGCGCGACGAGACACGCGCGACCGCCGCCTGGGTGCTCGACGTGATCCTGCAGCTTCTGCACCCGGTCATGCCGTTCCTCACCGAGGAGCTGTGGGCCCAGACGCAGGACCTCGGCGCCGCCCGCGATCACAAGGGCTTCCTGATGACCGCGCCCTGGCCGCAGCTTTCGTCCGACCTGATCGACCCGCAGGCGGACGCGGAAATCGGCCTGGTGATCGAGACCATCGCCGAGGGCCGCTCGGTGCGGGCCGAACTCAACGTGCCGAACTCGGCGCGTCCGGCCCTGCTGATCGTCGAGGCGACCGAGGCCCAGCGCGATATCCTGCAGGCCGCCGCGCCGCTCATCGCCCAGATGCTTCGGGTGGCCGAGGTCCGGGCGGTGGACGCCGCGCCGGTCGGCGCCATCCCCTACGTCGTGGACGGCGCCACCCTGGCCCTGCCGGTCGCCGAGTTCATCGACCTGGCCGCCGAACGGGCGCGCCTGGCCAAGGAGGTCGCGACCCTCGGCGCCGATATCGAGCGGACCTCCAAGAAGCTCGGCAACGCCGATTTCGTCGCTCGCGCGCCCGAGGAAGTGGTCGAGGAGAACCGCGAACGCCTCGCCGAGGCCCGGGACGCCAAAGCCAAGCTGGAGGGCGCGCTGGCCCGTCTTCAGGCCGCCGGCTGAGGCTTCAAACGTCTGTTTGCTTCCCGGCCGGGGTTATGCTTGTTCACCCATGACGCCCCGCCGGCGAAGACCTGCGGGCGGTTGGGAGAACGAAGATGACTGACGCCGCGCTGCCGCCGGGCTGGCCCGCCATGTCCATCCAGCAGGCCCATGCCCTGTTGACCCAGCCGGGGAGCCCGCTGGAGGTCGAGGAGGCCGTCATCGACGGCGTGTCGATGCGGGTGTGGAAGAACCTGCCGCCGTCGATCCGGGCGACCGTCGAGGCGTCCCGTGCGCACGGGCAGCGGGTGTTCCTGGTCTATGAGCACGAGCGGGTCACCTTCGAGGCTTTCTATCGCGCCGTCTCGGCCTTCGCCCGCGAGCTGCAGGCCCAGGGCGTCGCCAAGGGCGACCGGGTGGCCGTTATCATGCGCAACCTCCCGGAGTGGGCGGTGGCCTTCTACGGCGCGGCGGCGATCGGCGCGATCGCCACGCCGCTGAACGCCTGGTGGACCGGGGCCGAGCTGGAGTACGGCCTGACGGATTCGGGCGCCAAGGTCGCGGTTCTGGACGCCGAACGCTTCGAGCGTCTTGCGGAGCATCTGCCCAACTGCCCGGAGCTGTCGCGGGTCTATGTGACCCGGGCGACGGAGGAGATCGCGCACCCGCAGGTCATCCATCTGGAGCAGGTGCTTGGAGAACCTTCGACCTGGGGCGAGCTGCCGGACAGGCCCCTGCCGCCCATCGACATCGCGCCTGAGGACGATGCGACGCTGTTCTACACATCGGGCACCACCGGAAAGCCCAAGGGCGCGCTGGCCAGCCAGAGGGCGGTGAACACCAACATCATGACGGCGGCGGCCGCCACCGCGCGCCACTTCCTGCGCCGGGGCGAGATGCCGCCGATGCCCGATCCCACCGGCCCGCAGCGTTCGGCCCTGATCTCGGTGCCGTTCTTCCACGTGACCGGTTGTTTCGCGGTGCTGAATCCGAGTCTGTTCTCGGGCGGCAAGCTGGTGATCATGCACAAGTGGGACACCCTTCGGGCCTTTGAGCTGATCGAGCGGGAAGGCGTGACGTCCGCGGGCGGGGTCCCGGCCATTGCCTGGCAGTTGGTGGAGCATCCGGCCCGCGCCAACTACGATCTGTCGTCGCTGGAGACGGTGGCCTACGGCGGCGCGCCAGCCGCGCCCGACCTGGTCAAGCGCCTGCGCGAAGCCTT
>JAEYTM010000334.1 GCA_023434015.1 Pseudomonadota bacterium
GCCTGCACCTCGCCGCAGGCGGCGGTGCGCACGTGGGGGGCGACGCCCTCGTGGGCGAAGCCGGCGCGGATGGCCGCCCACCACCCCTTGAGAGACTCCTCCTTGCGTCGGCCCGGCAGCTTGCCGCAGATCACCAGCCGCTCCCGCGCGCGGGTCAGGGCGACATAGAGCAGGCGCAGGGATTCCTCTTCGTCGCGCCGGGTCCGCAGCTCGCGAGCGGCGGCGCTGGCCGGGCAGTCGGCCTTGGCTGAAGCGCACCACAGGAAACCCCATCCCCTTTCGGGGGTGTCCTCGGTCTCCATCAGCGGCGAGCTGCGGGCGCCCTGCTGGCTGGTGGTTTCCGGCAGGAAGACGATCGGGGCCTCCAGGCCCTTGGCGCCGTGGGCGGTCATCACCCGCACCTCGTCGCGGCCACCCTCCAGCTCGCGTTTCACGGTGATGTCGAGGCTGGCGAAGGCGGCGGCGAGGGTCTCGAGGTCGTGGACCCCGCGAGCCTCGGCGGCGATGACCTGGGCCAGGAACTCGTCGAGGGCGTCCTCCGCCTCCCCGCCCAGCCGGCGCAGCAGGCGCGCCCGCATGGAACGTCCCTCGGCGTCGCGCAGGCCGAGCACCAGGCTGTAGAGCTCGAACGGTCGCCGCTGACAGGCCTCCGCCAGCAGCCAGGCGAGGAAGGAGGACGCGGCGTCGAAGTCGGGCGCCTCGTCCGCCCGCGCCCGCAGCGTGTCCCACAGGCTGCCCCTCCGCCCGTGCGCAAGCGCATAGAGCCGGTCGTCGTCCAGGCCCACGAACGGGCTCTTCAGCAGGGCCGCCAGCGTCAGGTCGTCGCCGGGGAACAGGGCGAAGCGCGCCAGGGCCAGCAGGTCGTCGAAGATGATGTGTTCCGACAGCGCCAGCCGGTCGGCGCCGGCCACCGGGATCTTGGCGTGCTTCAGCGCCCTCAGGATGTCCTCGAACAGGGGCCCGCGCTTGCGGACAAGGATCAGCACGTCGCCCCAGCTCGCCGGCCGCCAGTCGCCGCGCGTCCCGTCGGGCGCCACAGCGTCCTTGTCGAACACGGCGTCGCCGCGGGCCACCAGGTCGCCGATCTCGCAGGCGATGTTGCGGGCGAGCCGCCGATTGGCGCTCGCGTCGCTTTCGAGGTCCAGCGGCGCGGTCCAGGCGCTGCGCTCCTCCCCGGGCTCGTCCGCCTCCAGCGGCCACAGATCGACGCAGCCGCGATGGCCGGCGCGCATGGCAGGATGGCTGAGCGCCTCGATCCCCGGCGGCACGCCCTGGCTGAACACCGCGTCGACGAAGCGAAGCACGTCCTCGGTGGATCGCCAGGAGGCCAGCAGAGGCGCGCGTTCCGCACGGCGGCCGGAGGCGGCGATCAGCTCCATGTAGCGATCTGTCTCGAGGATCAGCCGCCGCGGGTCGGCCCCCTGGAAGGAATAGATCGACTGCTTGTCGTCGCCGACGATGAACAGGTTGCGCTCCAGCGCCGTCACATCGCGCGGCAGGCCCTCGCCGGAGAAGAACTCGGCGGTCAGGGCGCCGAGGATGTCCCACTGGTCGGGAGCGGTGTCCTGCGCCTCATCGAGCAGGATGTGGTCAACGCCGCCGTCCAGCTTGTAGAGCACCCAGGCGGCGGCCGGCCGGCTGGCGAGCAGCGCCTTGGTCTTCTCGATCAGGTCGGCGAAATCGAGCGCCCCCGCCGACGCCTTCTCCATCCGGTAGGCGGTCAGATAGGCCTCGGCCAGCACAAGGGCGTAGGCGGTATCCCAGGCGACCCGCCCGGCCCGGAGCGCCTTGCGGGCCTCCTCCAGGTGATCCTGCTCGGCCAGCAGGCGGCTCCGAAGGCCCTCGTGGGGCTTCAGCCCCGAGGTCTTGGCGATCCAGGTGGCCGGCGTGCCCTCGCCGCGATCGGTGAAGAACGGGACCAGCGCCCCGGCGAAGGTGAGCTGCGGGTCGGCGGCCGCCTTCGCCAGTTGGCGGGCGCACTTCTGGTCGGTCACGCCGCCCTGCCGCAGCACCTCGGCCGCCTGCCGCCACAGATCGAGATCGAGGGCCGCCAGGGCGTCCCGCTCCATCGCCTCCGGATCGAGTTCGCGCGGCAGCTCGCACGCATCCCACACCCAGTCGAGGGCGCCCTGCAGCCCGCCCTCGCGGGCCAGGAAGGCCTGCAGGCTCCCGCGCCGGGCCTCGAAGCCCAGGAACATCTGATGGAAGGACGCGAAGTCGAGGGCCACGGAAAACCGGGCGTAGGCGTCGGCCACCGCGCCCTGGCCCTTCATCGCCATCTGCGCCACGCCCCGCCGCGCGGCCGCGGCGATGGCCGCCGAGGCGCTGTCGTCCATCACCCGGAAGCTCGGCGAGACCCCGGCCTCCAGCGGGAAGCGGCGCAGCAGCTTCTCGCAGAAGGCGTGGATGGTCTGGATCTTCAGCCCGCCCGGCGTCTCCAGCGCCCGGGCGAACAGGGAGCGGGCGGCGGACAGGCGCTGGGCGTCATAGGCGCCCGGCGAGCGCCCCTCCAGGTCGGCGAGTTCGGCCCTCAGCACGTCGTCGGCCATCACCGACCAGTCGCCCAGCCGCCGATACAGGCGGCGCTGCATCTCCGCGGCGGCGGCCTTGGTGTAGGTGCCGCAGAGGATGGTCTCCGGTGCGGCGTGCTCCAGCAACAGACGCGCCACCCGGTCGATCAGGGTCTTGGTCTTGCCGGACCCGGCGTTGGCCGTAACGAAGGCTGAGATACGCGGGTCGGCTGCGACGCGTTGTGGATCGAGGGTCATTCCTCCCCCTCGTCACCGCTGGTGGACCATTCGAACACCCGCGCCAGGTGGTCGTAGTCGCCGTGCCGGTCGCGCACGAACTGCGGCGCGGTGCGAGAGACATAGGCGCGGTCCGGATCTCGGAACTGGCGGACCAGGGCCTTCAGCCCCTCCAGCGCCTTGTCGGCGGCGTCCTGGCTTTCCTCGCCCGCCGTGGCGCGGACCTCCTCCCGGCCGGCGGGCCTGCGGCCGGTGATCTCCAGATAGGTCAGCTCCCCGGGGCGGGCGCGGCCGATCTCGGCGAAGCCGCCGTGGGCGAGGATGGCCGCGGTCAGGGTGAGCTGCGGCGAGAAGCCCGCGTCGACCACCTTCTGCGACGGGGCCTTGCCGGTCTTGTAGTCGAGGATGTGGCCGAAGCCTTCGGGCGTGACCTCGATCCGGTCGGCCTTGGCGGCGACGGTGAACGGCAGGTCATCGACATCGATCGTCAGGACCCCCGTCTGTTCGACCCAGATCGACCGGCCGTCGGCCCGTCGGCGCGCCTCCAGCTCGGCGACCCAGGCGGCGGCTTCGCGGGCCAGGGCCGCCTCGCGGGCCAGGGCCTCGCGCGGCATGCCGGCCTTTTCCAGTTCCGCGACGTACAGGGCCTCGAAGATCGCCGCCGCGTCGGCGGGCAGTTCGCGCGGATGGTCGAGCACGAACTGCTCGAAGGCCGCGTGGATCGCCGTGCCGCGGGCCCTGGCCTCCACCGGCTCGTCGGGACGATCCATCGGGCGGAAGTTGAGGATGTCGCGCGCCCAGACCGCGTAGGGGTCGCGGGTCAGGGTCTCGACGCGGGTGACGTAGAGCTTGTCCGGCCGGTCGGCGAGCGGCGGGACCGGCGCCGGCCGGCGGCCGGGCGAATAGTCCGAAGGCGCGTCCAGCCCGCGCGCCCAGGTCAGAACCTCCGGCCGGCCGGCGATCTCCACGCCGGCGCCCCGGGCCAGCGTCTCCAGCCGCCACAGCCAGCGGGACTTCACGCTCGGCGCGCCTTCCCGGCGCTCGGAATGCAGCAGGATCACCTCCGGCGCGCAGGCGGCCTGGGCGAAGTCGTGGGCGGCCAGGCCCACGCGGCGTTCCGGCGGCGGCAGGCCCAGGGTCCGGCGCATAGGCCGCGACAGGAAGGGATCGAGCGGCGCGCCGCGCGGCCACACCCCCTCCTCCAGTCCGGCCACCACCAGCCGGTCGGCGCGGACCAGCCGGGCCTCGATGGCGCCGAGAATCCGCAGACGCGGATGAGTGGCGCCGCCGGTGCGCACCGTCTCGCCTTCGGTCAGCCGGCTCAGCAGGTCGGCGAAGCCTCGCGGGCTGGCGGGCGGCAGGCCCTCGCTCTCCTGGATCAGCGCGGCGAGCATCCGGCTCATCGCTTCGCCGCCGGGGCCGTTCCACAGGTCGCCGACCCCGCCGGCCGTATCCGCGGCGAGGGTCTCCATCGCGGAGGCGAGGGCGCGTGCGCCTTCCGCGGGCGGCGCGAGGCCGTCGGCATAGGGGGCCGCCAGGATTTCAGCGACGCGCTTCAACGCGAGCACCAGCGCGAGGGCGTCGCCGCGCCCCTCCAGCTTCCGCTCCAGGCCCGCCCAGTCCTGCGGCCGGGGACCGCGAAGGCCGTAACGCTCGAGCGCCTCGCGCCGTCGGGCCAGTTCGCCCCGATCGAGGCCAAGGCGGGTGTCAGGGTGTTTCAGCAGGCCGAGCAGGGTGACCGGGTCGAGCGGATCGACGGCGGCGCGGGCGGCCAGCCCGGCCAGGGCGCCGCAGCGGCATCCGGCCAGGGCCTCGCCCGCCGAGGAGTCCGGGGCGATCCCCCACCGGGCCAGTTTCGCGGCCACCCGCCGGGCCAGGGCCTGGTCGGGGGCGACCAGGGCGGCGGTACGCTCCGGAATCTCCAGGGCCTCCCGCAGCAGCAGGGCGGCGACGGTCGCGGCTTCCTCCTCCGAACGGGCGGAGACCAGCGACAGTCCTTTCAGGCCTTCCTCAATCGGATCGACCCCGTCCGCGTCGGCCTCCAGACGAAGGCGTTCGATGGCGTGGAGCCAGTCAGCCGTGGCCTCGGCAGGGCGCAGGGCCTCGTTGACCACCCGTCGGCGCCAGCGCCCCTGGGCGTGGAAGGTTTCCGAGGCCGGCCAGGTGGCGACGTCGGCACGATCCACGCCCGCGCGGCCAAGCAGCCGGCGCATGGCGCCCTGGGGATGCTGCTCGCCGACCTGGGCCCAGGCCTTTTCGGCCAGGCTGTCGTCCAGGCCGGGCAGCACCACGCAGCCCTGCGGCGCGCGGGCGATCACCGCCAGCAGGTCGGCTGTGGCCGGCGCGGTGCCGGTGGAGCCGGCGGCGATCAGCACACCCTGGGGCGGCCGGGCGTCCCAGGCTTCGGCCAGCCGGCGCAGCAGCTTCACCCGTCGCTCGCTGACGTCGGCGACGCCCAGTTCGGCCAGCCGCCGCGGCCATTCGCCAAGCGCCGTCTCCAGGAAGTCGCGCGACACCCGCCAGTGCTCGGCGAGGTCAGCCTCGACGAGACCCGCCAGCTTCTCCCCGGCGTCCACTTCCTCGATCTGCAGGCTGTCGAGGAAGCCGCCCAGCGCATCCGCCAGTTCCAGGGCGGCTGAGGCCGAGAGTTCACGGCCGGGCAGCAGGTCGGCGTGCTCGGCCACGAGGCGGGTCAGTTCGAAGCGGCGCCGCAGGGGCGCGATGGCCGCGGGCAGGTCGAGCGCCAGGTCTCCCGGCTCGAATGGCGGCTCGCCCTCCTCCAGGTCGCCCAGCGGCCGCATCTGCGGCGGCAGCACCGCCCGGCCCTCCGCCGCGGCGACAAAGGCGGCGGCCAGGGCGCGCGCCCCCCGCCGGGTCGGCGTCAGTACGATAGCCTGCGAGAGGGCCTCGGGCCCGAGGGGCGAAAGCGCGTCGTGCAGCCCGCGGGCCAGATCGAGGGCGAAAGGCCGGTGCGCCGGGATGCTGAACCAGCGCGAACCCTGCCGCCGGAAAAAGGCGCCCGGCACGCCGCTCATCGCAGCCGCGCCTCGGCCGCCTCCCGCGCCGCGGGATCGCCGACGTGCATCCAGTAGGCGTCCATCACCGCGCCGTGCAGCCGACCCTGGGCCTGCAGCCGCCGCCAGGTGGGGGCGATCGGGAAGGCGACATCCGGCTCGCCGTCGAGAATGGTCGGCTTGAGGATGCCGAAACCGACGTTGGCGTAGGGCGTGGTCACCTGCGGGTCGGTGGAATGGGTCAGGCGGCCGGCCTCGTCCATGAAGAAGCCCTGCGGCCCGCCGAAGCCCAGGCCGTGGCCGCGCCGGGCGAGCAGGAGCAGCAGGTCCATCCGCTCCGGATCCCAGGCCCGCTTCAAGGTTTCGAGCGGCGCATCCCGCTCCTGCGTCCACAGGGAATCGATGTTGGCCAGGAACACCGGCGCCTCACCCAACAGATGACGGGCATGCCGGATGCCGCCGCCCGAATCCAGCAGCCCGCCACGTTCGTCGGAGAACAGTATCTCGAGGTCCGTGCGCTGGCGCAGGTGGCTTTCCATCTGGTCGGCGAAGTGGTGTACGTTGACCACCGCGCGATCCACGCCCGCCTCGACCAGCCGGTCGAGCACGCGGTCCACGAGGGCGCGTCCGCCGACCTGGACCAGCGCCTTCGGCCTGTGATCCGTCAGCGGCCGCATGCGGGTGCCGAGCCCCGCCGCGAGCACCATCGCTGTCGTCGGACCCGCCGTCACCGGCGCGCCTCCTGCGGCACATGGCGGTCCATCCAGGTCTTCAGCGGCGCCATCTCGGGGTCCGTCAGGCAGCGGTCCAGATAACCCCACAGTCGCGGCATGAAGGCGGCGTAGCGCGGCTTGTTGTCCCGGGTCACCAGCCGGGCGAAGATGCCGAGGATGCGGGCGACGTTCAGCGCCCCGAGGGCATGGTAGTCAGCCAGGAGCTGGGCGCGGTCGATCCCCGGCCGCAGCTCGAAATAACGGGCCAGGGCGGCGGCCTCCCGGGCCGGCGAGACGTCGCGTCGGGCGTCGTGCAGCAGCATCGACAGGTCCCAGGCCGGATGGGCCTTCAGCGCATCCTGGAAATCCAGCAGGCCGACCCGGGCGGCGCCCTCGCGCCGGGGCATCCAGATCAGGTTCTCGGCGTGATAGTCGCGGTGGCAGAAGACGCTGGCGCCAGCCGCGCCCCGCGCCCGGATCGGCGCCCAGATCGTCTCCCAGTCGGCCAGGGCGGCGGCGTCGAAGGCCAGCTCGGGTTTCAGCCTGGGCAGCCATTCGACGAACAGGGCGTCGGCGGTCTGCAAGGCCACCTCGTCATAGGTCAGCAGGGGCCAGACGACGCCGTCGATCTCCAGCACCTCGGGAGGTTCGACCTCGTGCAGGCGCACCAAGGCGGCGATGGCGTCGTCGTACAGCGGCGCCTCGTCCTGACCGCCCTCGATCAGCCGGGCGAACAGGTCGTCGCCGAGATCTTCAAGCACCGCCAGGCCGGCGGCGGCGTCATGCGCCAGGATGCGGGGCGCGGACAGGCCCTGGGCGCGCAGCCAGCCGGCCGTGGCGACGAAGGCGTCGACCCGTCCCGCCGCCAGCCGGGCCAGGGCGTTGTAGCCGGCCTCCCGCCGTTCCTGCGGCGTCGCGCGCGGACCACAGGGCGCGCTCTCCAGGGCCGGCGGCTGATCCATGAAGATCAGGCTGCTTCCGTCGGGCAGGTGGAGACGCTCGTAGCGACGCGTGGAGGCGTCGCCGGTCAGCGGCTCCCGCCGCGCCGCGCCGAAACCCTTCGCCTGCAGGAAACCGGCCTTCTGCGCCTCACGTTCGGAGTTCAATCCCGCGTCCTTCCCAGGCGCCGTGCGGCGTGAGCCGCACCCGCCGTCCGCCAGCGTCATCGATCAGGCCGATCTCTATATCGAGTCGGTTCGGCGGCAGGCGGCCATGCAAGCGCTCCGGCCATTCGATCGCCACCGCCCCATCCTCCAGGGCCTCGTCCAGGCCGATCTCATAGGCCTCGTCCGGGTCCGACAGGCGATACAGGTCGAAGTGGGCGAGCTTCAGCCGCGGTCCCTCGTAGAACTGCACCAGGGTGAAGGTCGGGCTGGGCACCTCCTCCTCGGCGGTCGTCAGCGCGCGCACCAGGGCCCGCGCCAGGGTCGACTTGCCGGCGCCCAGGGGGCCCGACAGGCAGACCGCGTCGCCTTCCTGCAACGCCGCGGCGACGGCGGCGCCCAGCCGCGCGGTGGCCGCCTCGTCGGCCAGCCGGAAATCGCCCTCGGCCGCGACGATCATGCGAACACCCCATCGGGATCGTCGGCCAGGACGCGCTCGACGTAGTGCTTGAGGCGGGCCGTCGCCTGGATGGGATCGCCCTCCCATGCGGTCGGCGCGATCGGTTCGCCGACGGTGAGATGGAACGCCCGGCCCTGCTTGTTCAGCATTTCATGGAAAAGGGTGATGTCGCGCAGCTCGCCGGAGACGGCGTTGAACAGATGGAACAGGGTCGACCACGGGCCGGCAATATGGATGGGGATCACCGGCGCCGCATATCTGCGCGCCAGGGAGACCGCGCTCAACGCCCAGGGCGGGTCGCTGAGCCGGCCGTCCGGCCCGCGCCGGGACAGGCGGCCCGAGGGGAAGACCACCAGGCAGCGTTCGCGCTCCAGCGCCTCGCGGGTGAGCTGCAGGGTGGCGCGCGTGCGGTCGCGAGTGCGCTTCGCCGCTACCCACTCCACCGGGATCAGCACCTCGCCCAGCCGCGGCGCAACCCGATGGGCGTCGGAATTGGCATAGAAGCACAGGTCCGGCCGTACACCCTTCAGCGCGTCGTAGACTGCGACCCCATCGGCGATCCCGGTCGGATGGTTGCAGACCACGATCATCCGACCGTTGCGCGGGATCCGTTCGAGGCCGCTCGCCGTCACGCGCAGCGACAGCAGGCGTGAGACGTGCTCCAGCGCCGCGCCGCCGGGCAGGGCCGCGATGGCGTCGGCCATCCGCCGGGCCTTGTCATAGTCCAGCAGGGCGTAGAGCAGCGGGCGCGTCAGGGGCCAGGCGAAGCTCGCCGCAAGTTTCGGCGCACGCTCGGCGATCAGCACATCGACGATGTGCGCACGGCGTGGCGCGCGGGGCAGGGCATGGGCTGGCGAAGCGGCCGTCATGCGGCGGAAGATGCGCCGGCCAGCGAGCCTTGGGCAAGCGTCACGCCCCTGGAGCCCGCTCCCGGCTTGCGCCATTGATAAGCGGGGATCGAGGGAATGCAGATGCGGAAGTTCAAGCTCTGGGCCGGCGCCTTCCTTGTGCTGGTCGTGATCGGCGCCGCGACCTGGGCGATCTGGAACTTCGAGCTGCGATGGCGGCCGGCCACCATCGTGCGCCATCAGGCGGAGATCACCCGGCTGCTGGAAAGCTCCGGCTGGGTTTCCTCGGGCCAGGCGGGCGCGAGGCTTTATGTGCTGGCGGCAAGCGCTTGCGATGCCTGCGGACCCTATCTGCGCGAGGAAACACCCCGGTTCACGGCGGCGGGGGTCGATGCGCGGGTGATCCTGATCGCGCCGCGCGACCTCAACGGCATGGCCCGGTCGACCGCCGCCGAGCGGGCCACGGTGGCGCAGCTCTGGCTGGGTCGGGACCCGACTCTGCTGGAGCGCTGGCTGGCGGCGCCGGCCGGAACCTGGACCGGCGCAGGCCTGCCGGTCGTGGAGGGGGACATGGCCCGGATGGCGGTGGTCGAGGCCGGCCGCAGCACGGTCGAGCGGCTGGAACCCCTGCTCAAGGCCAACGGCGTGCGCATGGCCTACCCGCTGGCGGTGTGGTGGAACGACAAGGGCGAGATGCGCGCCTGCGAATGCGACCGGCCGCAGGCGCGTCGCTTCGTCCGGCGGGAACTGGGCGCCTGACTCGACCTTCCTTGCGGAATGCGCCCCGGGCCGCTAGGGCGGGAGACAGATGCCCTCCGCCCTGCAAGCCGCCTACGACCAGCGCATTGAGCGCGGCGACATCCGCCCTGATCCGGCGCAGGCGGCCGGACTGGCCGCCCTGGTGCGGCTGGAGCAGGACCTGGCCGAGGCCGGGGACGGCGGGCTGAAAAGCCTTTTCCGCAAGCCCCTGGCCCAGCGCGGCGGCTACCTGTGGGGCCCGGTGGGCCGCGGCAAGTCCATGCTGATGGACCTGTTCTTCGAAACCGCCCCCGTCGAGAAGAAGCGCCGCACCCACTTCCACGTCTTCATGGCCGAGGTGCACCGGCTGATCGGAGACTGGCGGCGGGGAGACGCGGCGGCGCGGCGCGCGAAGTTCGGCCGCTCCAAAGGCGGCGACGATCCGATCCCGCCGGTGGCCGATGCGGTCGCCGAGGCGGCGCGGCTGCTCTGCTTCGACGAGTTTCAGGTCACCGACATCGCCGACGCCATGATCCTGGGCCGGCTGTTCGAGGCTCTGGGCGCGCGGGGCGTGACGGTGGTCGCCACCTCCAACCGACGGCCGGACGATCTCTACAAGGACGGCATCAACCGCCAGCTGTTCCTGCCGTTCATCGACCTGCTGAAGTCTCGGCTCGACATCGTCGAGGTCGCCGGCGCCCGCGACTATCGGCTCGAACGCCTGCGGGCGGCGGGGACATGGTTCGCGCCGAACGATCCCGGCAACCAGCGCGCCTTCGACGCCCTGTGGGCGGACATGCTCGACGGCGAGGAGGAAAGCGGCGCTACGCTGGAGGTGCTGGGCCGCCACGTCACCCTGCCCCACGCCTCGGGCGGGATGGTGCGCGCCACCTTCGCCAGCCTGTGCGCCGTGGCCCTGGGGCCGAACGACTATCTGGCGCTGGCCGGGCGCTTTCATACCGTCTTCCTGGCCGACGTGCCGCGCCTGACCCCGGCGCGTCGCGAGGAAGCCCGCCGGTTCGTCATCCTGATCGACGCGCTCTACGAGGCGCGCACACGGCTGATCGTGCTGGCGGAGGCCGAGCCGGCGAAGCTCTATCCCGTGGGCGACGGCGCCTTCGAGTTCGAGCGCACCGCCTCGCGGCTGGAGCAGATGCGCTCGGCCGACTGGCTCGAAGACCGCCCCTAGCCGGCCCGCAGGCTGTTCACCAGTTCCCGCGCATAGGGCCTCAGCTCGCCCAGGCCGCGGACGACGATTTTCAGTTCGCGGAACGCCCAGTCGTCGGCGAGGTCCACAACCCCCAGCGACATGGTCCGCGCCGCCCGCCGCGCGGTGGTCTGGGGCACCACGCCGACGCCGACCCCGCATTCGACCAGCCGGCACACGGCGTCGAAGCTGCGAAGCTGCACGCGCAGGCGCAGCGGGCGACCCTCGCGCGCCGCCTTTGCGGACAGGAACCGCTGCAGCGAGCTTGCCCGGTCGAGGCCGACGAATTCGCAGTCGAGAACGTCGGAGAAGGTCACGCTCGGCTGGCCAATGAACGGGTGCATCTTGGGCGTCACCACCACGAAGCGGTCGGACCGGAACGGAAAGGTCTCCAGCGCCCCCATGTCGACGGTGCCGGCGACGATGCCGATGTCCCCCACCCCTTCGGCGATCAGGCCGACGATCTCGTCGGAGAGCCGCTCCTCCAGGTGCACGCTGACGTGCGGCCGCGTCGTCAGGAAGTGGCTGAGCGCCTCGGGCAGGAACTCGGTCAGGGCGTTGGTGTTGGCGAGCAGCCGCACCTCGCCGGACAGGCCGCCGGCGTAGGCCCCGAGGTCCTCGCGCAGCAGTGCGCTCTGGGCGACCAGGCCGCGAGCATGCTTCAGCAGGGTGCGGCCGGCTTCCGTCGGGGTGACGCCCTGGCGCGATCGGACCAGCAGCGGGGCGCCCAGCGTCTGTTCCATACCGCGGATACGGGTCGAGGCCGCGGCGAGCGCCAGGGAGCTGCGCTCCGCCCCGCCGGTGATGCTGCCGGCGTCGACGACCTCGCAGAACAGCTTCAGATCGACCAGATCAAACCGCATCCTTCGCCTTTCGCGAAGGATGACTACAAGAAAGACGCATTGTCGGGAACGCCAAAAATCTGACACTTCGGCGCTCACGAAGGATGGGCGTCCTATCGGCGGCCTTCCTCCCACGACAAGCGGCTGAGCATCATGACCGACGCCACCAAAGCTCCCAGAGAGCGCCCGCTCTCGCCACACCTTACGCAGTGGCGCTGGCACCTGACGATGGCGACCTCGATCCTTCACCGGGCGAGCGGCGTTGCGCTCTACGTCGGCGC
Organism: Pseudomonadota bacterium; assembly: GCA_023434015.1. Lineage (GTDB taxonomy): Bacteria > Pseudomonadota > Alphaproteobacteria > Caulobacterales > Caulobacteraceae > Phenylobacterium. The sequence continues at coordinate 11,954 of JAEYTM010000334.1, forward strand.
CCTGATCGCCGCCGCCTGGGCGGTCTCGCTGGCGTCCGGACCGGAGACCTACGCCGGGTTCAAGGGTCTGCTCGGCTCGCCGCTCGGCAAGCTGGTGATGTTCGGCCTCAGCGCGGCCTTCTTCTACCATCTGGCCAATGGCGTCCGGCACCTGGTGTGGGACGCGGGCCATGGCCTCGACGTCAAGAGCGCCAACGCCAGCGCGGTGGTGGTCCTCGCCTTCACCGCCGCCGCGACCCTGGCGACCTGGGTGATCGCCGCCATGACCGGAGCGCTCTGATGGCCAGCTACCGCACCCCGCTTTCCCGCGCCCGCGGCCTTGGATCGGCCAAGCACGGCGTCGGCGCCTGGATCTCGGAACGGGTTTCCGCCGTGGCCCTGGTCCCGCTCACCCTCTGGGCGGTGTTCGGCGTGCTGCGTCTGGCGGCCGGCGACTACGCCTTCGCCGTCGCCTGGATCTCCCAGCCGCTGAACGCGGTGCTGATGATCCTGACCCTGGCGATCAGCTTCTCCCACATGCACGGCGGCCTGCGGGTGGTCGTCGAGGACTATGTTCACACGCCGCTCAGCAAGAGCTCGCTGCTGCTGGCCAACCTGTTCGTCTGCGCCCTCGGCGGGTCGCTGGCGGTCTTCTCGATTCTGAAAGTCGCCCTCGGCGGCGGAGCTGACTGAGCGATGGCGACCTACGAATTCATCGACCACAAGTACGACGTCGTCGTGGTGGGAGCCGGCGGCTCCGGCCTGCGCGCGGCTCTGGGCTGCGCGGCTGCGGGACTGAAGACCGCCTGCGTGTCCAAGGTGTTCCCAACCCGGTCGCACACCGTCGCGGCCCAGGGCGGCATCTCCGCCAGCCTCGGCAACATGAGCGAGGACGACTGGCGCTGGCACATGTACGACACCGTCAAGGGGTCGGACTGGCTGGGCGACCAGGACGCCATCGAATACCTCTGCCGCAACGCGCCGGCCGCGGTCTATGAGCTGGAGCACTGGGGCGTGCCGTTCTCGCGCACCCCGGACGGCAAGATCTATCAGCGCGCCTTCGGCGGCATGACCCGCAACTTCGGCGAAGCCCCGATCCAGCGCACCTGCGCGGCGGCCGACCGCACCGGCCACGCCATGCTGCACACCATGTACGGCCAGGCCCTGGCCCAGAACACCGAGTTCTTCATCGAGTTCTTCGCCCTGGACCTGATCATGGACGAGGGCGTGTGCCGCGGCGTCACCGCCTGGAAGCTGGACGACGGCACCCTGCACCGCTTCCAGGCGCAGATGGTGATCCTGGCGACCGGCGGCTACGGCCGCGCCTATTTCTCGGCCACCAGCGCCCACACCTGCACCGGCGATGGCGGCGGCATGGCGCTGCGCGCCGGCCTGCCGCTGCAGGACATGGAATTCGTGCAGTTCCACCCGACCGGCATCTATGGCGCCGGCTGCCTGATCACCGAGGGCGCGCGCGGCGAAGGCGGCTATCTGACCAATTCCGAGGGCGAGCGGTTCATGGAGCGCTATGCGCCGTCCGTGAAGGACCTCGCGCCGCGCGACATGGTCAGCCGGGCCATGACCATCGAGATCCGCGAAGGTCGCGGGGTGGGTCCGAAGAAGGACCACATCAACCTTCACCTCGACCACCTGGACCCGAAGATCCTCGCCGAGCGCCTGCCGGGCATCTCGGAAAGCGCCAAGATCTTCGCTGGCGTCGACGTGACCCGCGAGCCGATCCCGGTGCTGCCGACCGTGCACTACAACATGGGCGGCATCCCGACGAACTTCTACTCCGAGGTGGTCACCCGCGCGGGCGACAATCCCGACCAGGTGGTCCCCGGACTGATGGCCGTGGGCGAGGCCGCCTGCGTTTCGGTGCACGGCGCCAACCGCCTGGGCTCCAACAGCCTGATCGACCTGGTGGTGTTCGGCCGTTCGGCGGCCCTGCGCGCCGCCGCCATCCTCACGCCCGGCGCGCCGCAGCCCGAGCTGAAGCCGCACATGACCGACGGCCACCTGGCCCGTTTCGACCGCCTGCGCACCGCCTCCGGCGGCACCACCACGGCGGCCCTGCGGCTGGAAATGCAGCGGGCCATGCAGGAGGACGCGGCGGTGTTCCGCACCAGCGAGGCCCTGGCCTCGGGCGTCCGGCGGCTGGAGGCCGTTCAAGCCAAGCGCGGCGACCTCGCCGTCTCCGACCGTGGCATGATCTGGAACACCGATCTGATGGAGACGCTCGAGCTCGACAATCTGATCGGGCAGGCGGTGGTCACCGTGGTCGGCGCGGCCAACCGCACCGAGAGCCGCGGCGCCCACGCGCACGAGGACTTCCCGGATCGCAACGACGAGACCTGGATGAAGCACACCCTCACCTGGTTCGACGACGCCACTGGCGCGGTGAAGATCGACTACCGGCCGGTGCACGACTTCACCATGACCAACGACATCGCCTACATCCCGCCCAAGGCGCGGGTCTACTGATCCCGCGATGGCCGAGCGCCGCGCCCTGACCTTCCAGACGCCCAGCCGGTCCATGGGACTGAAGCTGCTGCTGGTTTGCGCCCTGGCGTTGCTGATGAGCATCCCCGCGCTGTTCGTCTTCGGTCTGCTGAACGACCGCACCAGCCGGGCGCAGAACGTCTCGGCGGAGCTCGGCGCCCTGGTCGGCGGCGCCCAGACCTTCCTGGGGCCGGTTCTGGCCGTGCCGTACACCGCGCCGTCCGCCGATCCCAAGGTCGCTGAGCGTGGCGTCTTCGTGGTCTTCCCCGCCCAGGCCGAGGCCCAGGTCAATTCGCGCACCGAGGTCCGCCGGCGCTCGCTGTTCCGTGTGCCGGTCTATCAGGCCGACGTCGGCTTCCGCAGCCGCTTCGATCTGGCCGGCGTGGCCGCACTGGCCCCTGTCGGCGCGGTGCTCGACTGGAGCCGCGCCGAGTTCCTCATCGGCGCGTCCGACGCCCGGGGCGCCCAGGCGGACGTGGCCCTGGTCGCGGCCGGCCAGACGCGCCCGATGGCGCCGGCGGCCAGCCTGGCGGAGATCGGCATCGGCGGCCCGGCGGTGGTGGAT
>JAEYTM010000336.1 GCA_023434015.1 Pseudomonadota bacterium
GTCCGACGGCTCAGAACCGGGCCGACAGGCTCACTGAATAGCTGCGGCCGAGCTCGTAACGGTTCAGGTCTACGCGTTCGCCCCCGAGGGCCTGGAACTCCTGGAACTCAGTGCCCAGAATGTTGCGGGCCTCGAAGCCGAGGGTCATCTCGGCGCCAGCCACCTCGAAGCCGTGCCGGAAGGTGAAGTCGAGCTGGACGCCCGGCTTCTGGACGAAGTCAGGCGCCCCGGCCGGGCCACGCGCGGTGGTCCGCTCGCTGGCGTAGGTCGCCAGCAGGGTGGCCTGGGTGTCGCCCTCCAGGCTTTCGAACCCGAACTGGACGTTGGCTAGGTGCTCGGACTGACCCTGCAGGCGGCTGCCGTCCTTGACGTAGTTCAAGGCCGGGGCGGCGACGCCGAGGGTGGTCAGCGGGAAGACCACGTCGTCGGCCTTGGCCTTCACCTGCGCCTTGCTGAGCGTGTAGTTCGCGCTGACCAGCCAGCGACGGTTGTCGATCAGGCCGAAGCCGATGCTCGGCTCGAAGAACTTCTTGAACTCGGCCTCCGCACCGTAAAGCACGGCGCGCGGCGCGTTCAGGTAGCTCTGCTGCAAGCCCGAGCCGGACTCGTTGACGACCGACTCGATAGGCTTGTCGATGTCCTTGTAGAAGGCGCCCAGGGTCACATACTGCCCGCGGTCGAAGTAGCGCTCGTACCGGGCGTCGACGTTGATCAGCTCGCTGTCGACAAGATACGGGTTGCCGATGAACAGGCGGTCGGATTCCGGGTCGAGATAGAGCTGCGGCGCCTGCTCACGGAACTGCGGGCGGGCCACGGTCTTCGACGCACCGAGGCGCAGCTGCTGGTCTTCGGCGAAGTTCCAGGTGACCGTGCCGGCCGGCAGCAGATAGTCGTTGTCGAGTTCGCGACCGTCCGGCTGGGCCGTGGAGAACAGGTCGATGGCGCCGACCCGCTGTGTGCCACTCTCGAACCGCGCGCCGAACGAGGCGCGGACCAGCGGCAACAGTTCGCCCTCCGCCTGCACATAGAAGGCGTTGGTCTTCAGGCTGGCCTCGTAGGCGGCGGCGCCTTCGGAGCCGGTGACCTCGCGCAGGATCAGACCGCCGGGGCCGATGTTGTAGTCGGAGTAGAGGAAATCGACCCGCTGGCGCTGGAAGGCAAGCGACGGCGTGGAGTTCATGGTGAAGCGGAACACCCGCTGGTCGGAGAAACGCTCGTTGTCGTACCAAGCGTAGCCCGCCGACAGAGTAGCGTCGCGGAAGAAGCCCAGATCCGTCCGGTAGAGCACGTCGATCCCGGCGCTGGCCGCGGTGTCCTCGACCTCGCTGAAGCGGATGAAGTTCGCGTCGGATTGGGGATTGTGGTAGAAATCGCCGGCGATCCGGCGGTAGCGCACCTGACGTTCATAGGGTGCGTCCCGCTCGGTGCGGGCATAGGCGCCGCGCCAGTTCACCTGCAGCTCCCCGAAGGTGTGCTCTCCGGTCAGCTGGGTGTTGATCAGCTCGCGCTGATACCAGGCGGTGTAGTCGTCGCGGATGTAGTTGCTGGCCCGCGAGCTTTCACCCTCGACGCTGCGCGCTTCCTTGGTGACGCTGCGGACATAGAGGTTGGTCCACTTGAACCTGTGGCGGTCGAAGTCGAGGGCGACGCTGGTCAGGCCGTTGAGGACCACGTCGTTCTGAGTCGAACGCGAGCGCATGTCCTCGAGGACCGACAGGCTGTCGAGACTGACAATGCCCTCCTGCTGGACGGCGTCGCGGGTCTGCCAGCTGTTGTCGTAGCCGAGCACCGCCACCACGCCGAGCGCGCCCCAGTCGAAACCGAATGAGCGGCCGGCGGAGATGTCGATGCTGCCGTTCAGGGGGATCGCCCGCGTGGTCTGCAGCAGGTTGATGTTCGCGTTCTGGAAGCTGCGGCCCATCGCCGTCAGCTGGGTCGAATTGAAGTTCGACGAGTCGATGCGTTTGCCGGTCTCGATCCCGCCGCGGATCGCCTGCGGCAGTTCGCGGGTTCCGTCATCGATCCCCAGGCCGTCGGTGTCGCCGCCATAGTAGGTCAGGCCACGCTTCAGCGCCGTCGCGTCGTTGCCCCCGACGCTGACGCCCACGGAGAAGAACGGCTCGTCGGGCACGTCGAGCGTCTGCAGGTCGATGACCCCGCCGCCGAACTCGCCCGGGTAGTTCGGGGAATAGGTCTTCTGGACCGTCACGCCGGCGAGGATGTTGCTGGGGAACAGGTCCAGCGGCACCACCCGTTGCAGAGGCTCCGGACTGGGCAGCGGCGAGCCGTTCAGCAGCGCGGAGGAATACCGCTCTCCCAACCCGCGGACGTAGACGAACCGCCCGCTGACAACGCTGAGCCCGGTGATCCGGGTGAGCGCGGCGGCGGCCGTATCGTCGCCCTGGCGGACCAGGTCCTCGGTGGTGACGATGGCGGTGACCGCGGAGGTCTCGCGCATCACCTCGGGAATGTAGCGGCCGAGCACCACGACTTCGTCGACCGCCTCATCCGCGGCGAAGGCGATCTGCGGCGCGATCAGGGCGGAGGTGCAGAGCAGCAGGCCCGTGAGCGGGCGAAGGAGCTTGGAAGTCATCGACAGGTGGCCTCGGTTGGGTGGTCAGGCGCGCGGTCGGGGCGGGGTTGTCCCCACCCCTTTGCGGATCAGCAGCTGCTTCCGGCCGCGAGGCCGCAGGTCCAGCCCTGCCACCAGGTGTCGTTCGCGTCGCGAACGGCGCCGATGTAGGTCGTGTTGACGAAGAACGGATTGACCGTCGCCGCGGCGAACGGCGTCCGCGCAGCCTCGTTGGCGCCATTCACGAAGCCGTTCAGCGTCGAGGTGAAGCCGATGGCGTTGTTGGTCCCGACGTCGAACAGGGCCTTGACCTGCGCCGCCGTGATGTCGCTGTCATCGCGGAAGGCGATCGGGCAGGCGAACACCACCGAGTCCCAGCGGGGGGCGGCGGCCTGGGTCGACGGCGTGTCGACGTCGAGGCAGGCGGCGCTGGCGCGGGCGGAGTAGTAGATGCTGTTCATATAGCGGCCGCCCGTCCCGGTGTTCATCACCTGGATGTCGCCGCCGCCTTCGCGCGTGGTGCCGATCACAGTCACGTTCGAGAAGTTCGGACGCGAATTGTAGGCCGCCTGGACCCCGACCGAGCTCTGCTCGAACGGACGGTCGCCGCCGTTGGCGCGCTGGCGCACGATGGCGAACTGGACGTTGCCGCGATAGCCCTCGTCGGTGTCGAAGCTGTCGTCGTCGGCGCCGGTGATCACGATGTGCTTGGCGTTGACCGTGCCGCCGAAGAACTCGATGCCGTCGTCCGAGCTGTTGTGGACCTGGATGTTCTCGACCACCGTGCCGGAGCCGACGCCCAGCAGCGTCAGGCCGTTCAACTCGCGGTTCGGCTGAACCTCGAAGCCGGGATAGCGGATCTGCACATAGCGCAGACGGCCGCTGTTGTCGGTCACGCTGTTGCCGCCGTACAGCGACACGCCGCCCTCGAAGGTGGCGACGCAGGCCGCATTCGGCGGAGTCACGCCGGCCGGGCAGCTGGCGATCGGCGCGCGGCCCGCCAGGACGATGCCGCCCCACTGGCCGATGGTGTCGGCGCCCGTCGTGCCTTCGACATTCGAGCGGCTCGTGAAGACGATGGGATTGGTCGCCGTGCCTTCGGCGAAGATCTGCGAACCGCGCTGCACGTTCAGATAATCGAGGCCGCCCGACCCGAACAGGCGCACACCCGCCTCGATGGTCAGGATGCCCTGCTGGCTGCCGGCGATGGGCGCGTTCGGGTCAGCGCCGCGATCGGTGCCCACATCGGTCCTGCCACTGATCGCGTAGATGGTGCCGGCGCGCAGCGGCACCACGAGGTTGCCGGTGATGAGGCTGGGCAGCTGGCAGGCGCGCAGCGTGCCGCCGGCCACCGTGCCGACATTGGCGAAGCCGGTCGGGCAGTCCACCGCCGCCTGGCCCGGGGCGGGCGTGATCGGATCGCCGCCGCCCGTACCGCCGCCGTTTGCGGGCGGGAACGCGCCCTCGCCCGGCGAAGCCACGTTATCCGCGCCGCCGCCACAAGAGGCCAGGGCGATCGCGCTGAGGGACGTAATCAGGAGGGTCTTCAGACCCTGGTAGCGGTTCATCGTGCTCTCCACCGTCACGGTTACGGTGCACGCGAGAACCCAAACTCCGCTGCGGGCCATCGCCCGTCAGACCGAAGCGCCCGCCTGCCCACCGCGGTTCTTAGGCGCGACCCATGACGGGGACCCGACAGTTAGATGACAGGTTTATTGCAACGCTTGCCGCGTGCCGGAACAACGCACCGACCGGGGCATTCCTGACGGCAGGGCCTGGTCGCTGCACCGAGGCCCGGCTTGTTACAGCGACCCGAGCGTCATAGCGGCGGACGGGGTTCCAACGAGACAGGAGCGCATGTGCCGGCAGTCTGGCAGCCAAGGACGGCGATGGGATTTCACCGTTATCACGTGGTGCTGATCGCCTTCGCCGCGCCCCTGTTCCTCGGCGCGCTGATCAGCGACATCGCCTATGTCCGGACCTTCGAGATCCAGTGGCTCAACTTCGCCGCCTGGCTGATTGCCGGCGGCATGGTGTTCACCGGCTTCGCCCTCGCATGGTCGCTGGTCGATGTGATCCTCGGACCGGCGCGCCGTGGGCGGCCTCTGATCGGCGCCATCCTGCTGCTGGCCAGTTTCATCCTCGGCCTGCTGAACTCCTTCATGCACGCACGGGACGCCTGGGGCGCCATGCCCTCCGGCATCGTGCAGTCGGTGATCCTGGCGGCGCTGATCCTCGCCGCCCTCGTGATCGCCCTCGCGCCCAACGGCGGGAGGGCGCAGGCATGACACGGATGGCGCTTCTGTTATGCGCCGGCGCGACGGCCCTGCTGGCCGCATGCGACAGGCCCGAACCCGAGTTCTACGGCCCTGACCCAAAGCTGCCGGCGCCGCAACGTGGCGTGCTGCCCAGCATGAAGATCTCCAAGCCGGCGCCGTGGGGCGACCTGCGGCCGGTGGCGCCGGACGGCTATACGGTCTCCGCGATCGCCACCGACCTGGGCATCCCTCGCCAGACGCTGGTGCTGCCCAACGGCGACATCCTGGTGGCCGAAGGCCGGGGCGGCGGCGCGCCGGCGCTGCGGCCGAAGGACGTCATCGCGGGCTTCATCAAGTCTCAGGGAACCACCTCGGTCGAGGGCGGCGACCGGCTGACCCTGCTGCGCGACGCCGACGGCGACGGGGTCTACGAGGGCCGGCACGTCTTCGCCGAGGGCCTCAACGCGCCCTACGGCCTCGCCCTGTCGGGCAACCAGCTCTATGTCGCCAACCAGGACGCCCTGGTGCGGTTCCCCTACACCGTCGGCCAGACCCAGGCCGCGGCCGCGCCGGTGAAGGTCACCGACCTGCCGTCGCACATCAACCACCACTGGACCAAGGCCCTGGCCGTCAGCCCGGATGGTCGGTTCCTGTATGTCGGCATCGGCTCGAACAGCAACATCACGGAGCGCGGCATGGCCGCCGAGGCGGACCGGGCGATGGTCTGGCAGGTGGACGCGGCGACCGGCGCGCACCGCCCCTACGCCACCGGCCTGCGCAATCCGACCGCCCTGGCCATCGAGCCCGGCTCCGGGCAGCTCTGGACAGTCGTCAACGAGCGGGACGAGATCGGCCCCAACCTCGTGCCAGACTACCTGACCTATGTCCGCGACGGCGGCTTCTACGGATGGCCGTACAGCTACTGGGGCCAGAACGTCGATGAACGGGTGCGGCCGAAGGACCCTCAAAAGGTCGCCGCCGCCATCCGACCAGACTACAGCCTCGGCGCGCACGTCGCCGCCCTGGGCCTGAGTTTTTCCACGCCGGCCATGGGGCCCCAGTTCGCGGAGGGCGCCTTCGTCGGCCAGCACGGCAGCTGGAACCGCGATCCGCCGTCCGGATACAAGGTGATCTTCGTGCCGTTCCGCAACGGCCGCCCGGCCGGGCTGCCCGTCGATGTGCTGACCGGCTTCCTGGGCGAGGATGGGCGCGCCCGCGGCAGGCCCGTCGGCGTCACGGTGGATCCCCGCGGCGCCCTGATCGTGGCCGACGACCTGTCGAACACGATCTGGCGGATAACCCCGCCTCGCACCGCGCCTGCGCCGCCCTAGTTACTTACTCCCACTCGATGGTGCCGGGCGGCTTGGAGGTGACGTCGTAGACAACGCGATTGACGCCGCGGACCTCGTTGATGATCCGGGTGGCGCAGCGGCCCAGGACCTCCCACGGGAACTCGAAGAAATCGGCGGTCATGCCGTCGGTCGAGGTGACGGCCCTGAGCGCCAGCACGTCCTCGTAGGTGCGGGCGTCGCCCATGACGCCGACGGTCTTGACCGGCAGCAGCACCGCGAAGGCTTGCCAGATGCTGTCGTAGAGCCCCGCCTTGCGGATCTCCTCGAGGTAGATGGCGTCCGCCTGCTGCAGGACCGCCACCTTCTCGCGGGTGATCTCGCCGGGAATGCGGATGGCCAGGCCCGGGCCGGGGAACGGATGCCGGCCCACGAACTGGGGCGGCAGGCCGAGCTCGACGCCCAGGGCCCGCACCTCGTCCTTGAACAGCTCGCGCAGCGGCTCGACCAGCTTCAGCTTCATGAAGTCCGGCAGGCCGCCGACATTGTGGTGGCTCTTGATCACGGCCGACGGACCGCCGCTGGCCGAAACACTCTCGATGACGTCGGGATAGAGGGTGCCCTGGGCCAGGAAAGCGGCGCCTTCGATCTTGGCGCTCTCCTTGTCGAACACCTCGATGAACAGCCGGCCGATGGTCTTGCGCTTGGTTTCGGGGTCGGTGACGCCCGCCAATTCCCCAAGGAAAAGATCAGATGCGTCAACGTGAACCAGCGGAATGTTGTAGTGATCCCGGAACATGGTCACGACCTGGACCGCCTCGTCCTTGCGCAGCAGGCCGGTGTCCACGAACACGCAGGTGAGCTGGTCGCCGATGGCTTCGTGGATCAGCACCGCGGCCACGGACGAATCGACCCCGCCCGACAGGCCGCAGATCACCTTGGCGTCGCCGACCTGGGCGCGGATCTTGGCGATCTGCTCCTGGCGGTAGGAGGCCATGCTCCAGTCGCCGGTCAATCCGGCGATGCGGTGGGTGAAGTTGCGCAGGATCAGGGCGCCGCGCGGGGTGTGCGCCACCTCCGGGTGGAACTGGATGCCGTAGAAGCGGCGGCCCTCGTCGGCGATCACCGCATAGGGCGAGCCCTCCGAAACCGCCACCGCCTCGAACCCCTGCGGCAGGGCGGTGACCTTGTCGCCATGGCTCATCCACACCGTTTCGCTGTGACCCGGCGCGCCGAGACCTTCCAGCAACGGGCTTTCCTTGACGATCTCGATCTCGGCCCGGCCGAATTCGCGCGTCGTGCCCGCCTCGACCCGACCGCCGAGCTCGGCGCACATGGTCTGTTCGCCATAGCAGATGCCCAACACGGGCACGCCAGCCTCGAAGATCCGCTTCGAGGCGGCCGGGCTGCCGCCCTCGTGGACGCTGGCGGGGCCGCCCGAGAGGATGATCGCCCGCGGCTTCATGCTGTCGAGCGCTGCATCCGCCTTGTCGTAGGGATGGATCTCGCAATAGACGCCGCTTTCCCGCAGCCGCCGGGCGATGAGCTGTGTCACCTGGCTGCCGAAATCGACGATCAGGACCTTTTCGTGGGCGGACGTGGTCATGGGGCTCCGTTGGCGGTCTTTTCCAGCACGGCGACGTAGAAGCCGTCGGTGCCGGAGATGCGGGGCGAAAGGCGCAGGTCACCCTCAGGCGTGAGGTAGGGTGACAGTTTCGGGTCGTCGGTGGCGGGCCGCCTGGCGAATCCGGGCGTGCGCAGCAGGAAGGCGGCCACCCGGTCCTCGTCCTCGTCCGGCAATACCGAACAGGTCACATAGATCAGACGCCCGCCCGGTTTCACGAACCCGGCTCCGGCGTCCAGCACCGCGTCCTGGTCGGCCTGGCGCTTTTCCAGAGTCTCAGGCGTCAGGCGCCACTTGGTGTCCGGGTGACGCCGCCACGAGCCCGTGCCAGTGCAGGGAGCATCGACGAACACCACGTCCATCCTGCCCTCCAGGCCCTTCAGCGGCTCCGGATGGATTGGCGACCGGATCTGCAGGTTGCGGACCCCTGCCCGGTCGGCGCGGCGGATCGTGTCGGCCAGCCGCCGGGCGTCGGAGTCGTAGGCATAGACCTGGCCGGTGTTGCCCATGGCCCCGGCCAGGGCCAGGGTCTTGCCGCCACCGCCGGCGCAGAGGTCGAGGACCTGCTTGCCCTTCACGACACCGGCCGAGGCCGCGGCGATCTGCGAGCCGAGGTCCTGCACCTCGAACCAGCCCTTCGAGAACTGAGGAATCGCCTCGACCGCGCCGCTGCGCGCGGTGGGATCGAGGGCCGCCATGCGCAGGGCGGTCGGCAGGGCGTCAACGGCCTCGGCGTTCAGCGGGGCCAAGGCCTTCAGCGCCCGCGCGGGATCGGTCTTCAGAAGATTGACCCGCAGGTCCACCGGCGCGCGCTCGGACAGGGCCGCGCCCTCCTCCGCCCGCGCCTCGCCAAAGATGCGGGCCAGGGACGCGTCAAGCCAGTCCGGATAGTCGCCGCGCACGGCGTCAGGCGCCTCGGCCACGTCGCGGGGATTAGCCAGCGCCGCGCGTTCCCCTTCACTGAGCGGTCCCGGACCGTGGGGCGGTTCGCCCGCTGCCTCGGCGATGCGTTCGATCGGCCAGTCCCAGAGAAAGCGGAGCGCCGCCAGCGCGGCGGCCCGCGGCGTGTCCTCGCCCATCCGCCAACCCAGCGACCGACGCCGACGCAGGACGTCGAGAACCAGCCCGGACACCCAGGCGCGATCCTTCGCGCCGGCATAGCGCGCGCCCTCGCCCCAGGTCTTCAGCGCCATGCGGACGGGCCGGTGGCGTTGCTCGATTTCGGTGAGGACGTCGATGGCCGCCGCGAGGCGTCCGGGATCACGCAAAGGGGTTGCTCACAGGAAAAGCGCCGCGACCACCATCAGGAGGCCGACAAGGGAGATCATCCAGACCAGCGAGCGGATTCGCGGGATGCCGCTGGCGTAGATCGGGACATAGACGGCGCGCATGGCCACGTAGAGACCCGCGCCCCAAAGGGTGAGTTGGCCGAACTTCCCCATCGCCGCCGCAGCTAGGATCGCCACGGCGAAGAGGGGGAAGGTCTCCATGAAGTTGCGGAACGCCCGGTCAAGCCGCGCGGCGACGCCGCTGATCGGCATCGGCTCATCCCGCGGGCCGCTCGCCCATTTCAGGTTCTGCTGACGCCGCGCCGCAACCGCCGCCCACAGCAACTGGAACACGCCGATGACGACGGCCCAGGCGAGCAGCAGCAGTTCCGGCGCGGGCGCCATCTAGCTCGGACTCGGATAGTTGGGAGCCTCGCGCGTGATCATCACGTCATGCACATGGCTCTCGCGCAGGCCCGCGCCGGTGATGCGGATGAATTTGGCCTTCTCGCGGAAGGAGACCAGATCCGCCGCGCCGACGTAGCCCATGGCGGCCCGCAGCCCCCCGACCATCTGGTGGAGGATCGGCGCGATCGGACCCTTGTAGGGTACCTGCCCCTCGATACCTTCCGGCACCAGCTTGAGCGCCGAGACTTCCTTCTGGAAATAACGGTCGGCGGAGCCGCGGGACATGGCGCCCAGCGAGCCCATGCCGCGGTAGGCCTTGTAGGATCGCCCCTGGTACAGGAACACCTCACCCGGGCCCTCGTCGACGCCGGCGAACACCGAACCCATCATGGCCACCGAGGCGCCCATGGCGAGCGCCTTGGCCAGATCGCCCGAGTATTTGATCCCGCCGTCGGCGATGATCGGCACGTCCGCGTCGCGCGCCGCCCGGACGGCGTCGGCGATGGCGGTGAGTTGCGGGACCCCCACACCCGCGACGATGCGCGTGGTGCAAATAGACCCCGGACCGATGCCGACCTTCACGGCGTCGGCGCCGGCGTCGATCAGGGCGCGGGCGCCGTCGTAGGTCGCGACGTTGCCGGCGATGACCTGCACCCGGTTGCTCTCGCGCTTCACCCGCGCCACGGCCTTGGCGACATCGGCGTTGTGGCCGTGGGCGGTGTCGATCACCACGACGTCCACACCGGCGTCCACGAGCCCCATCGACCGTTCGTAGCCGGCGTCGCCCACCGTCGAGGCCGCGCCGACCAGCAGGCGGCCCTGAGCGTCCTTCGCCGCGTTCGGATGCGCCTCGGACTTCTCCATGTCCTTGACGGTGATCAGACCGACCGCGCGGTACTGGTCGTCGACGACGATCAGACGCTCGATCTTGTGCCGGCGCAGCAGCTCGCGGGCCTCGGCCTGGCTGACGCCCTCCCGCACCGTGACGAGATTCTCGTGCGTCATCAGCGCCTTGGCCGGGACATCTCCACTTCCTTCGAAGCGCATGTCACGGTTGGTGAGGATGCCGCAAAGCTTGCCGTTGTCGTCGACCACCGGGAAGCCCGAGATCTTGCGGCGCGCCTTGATCTCCCGGACCTCGCTGAGCGGGGTGTCCGGGCGGATGGTCAGCGGATTGATGACCATGCCGCTTTCATAGCGCTTCACCTCGCGCACCTGATCGGCCTGTTCCTCGACGGTCAGGTTGCGATGCAGGACGCCGAGACCGCCGTTCTGGGCCATCGCGATGGCCAGCCGGCTTTCGGTCACCGTGTCCATGGCGGCGGACACCAGCGGAATGTTCAGATTGATCTCTCGCGTGAACCGGGTCGAGACGTCCACCTGAGTGGGCATGACGTCGGACGGGCCGGGCTCGAGCAAAACATCGTCGAAGGTGAGCCCTTCGCGAATCTCCATTGAGACACCTCGTTTTGCGGCGCTCGTATACGCGTAAGCCGGCGGCCGCGGCAAGGGCCGGCGGCCGCCAAAATCGCGTCAGGCGCGTCGGAAACCCGTCGCCACCAGATAAAGCTCGGAGGAATCCGCCCGGCTGGCTTTGGGCTTCACCGTCTTCACGTCGGCGAAGTGACGCTTCAGCAGGGCGATGACCTGGGCTGTCTCGCCACCCTGGAAGGCCTTGGCGACGAACACCCCACCCGGCTTCAGCACCTCGATGGCGAAATCTGCCGCCGCCTCAATCAGGCCGACGATACGCAGGTGGTCGGTCTGGCGATGACCGACAGTGTTGGGCGCCATGTCCGACATCACCAGATCGGGAGCCCCGCCCAGCATCTCGATCAGCAGGGGGCCGCAGGCCGGGTCGGTGAAGTCCATCTGCACCATCTGCGCGGGCGGCAGGGGATCGACCGGCAACAGGTCGACGCCGACGATCTGAGTGACGCCGCGTTCAAGCGCCACCTGGGTCCAGCCACCGGGCGCGAGACCCAGGTCGATGACGCGCGCGCCGGGCTTCAGCAGGCGGAACCGGTCGTCCAGCTCGATCAGCTTGTAGGCGGCGCGACTGCGATAGCCGTGCGCCCGCGCCTGGGCCGAGAAGGGGTCGTTGATCTGGCGGTTCAGCCACGCCTGCTGGGACGGCGTCCGTTTCCAGGCGGTCTTCAGCCGCGCCGGCTTCAGCCGGCCGACCTCGGTGCCGCCGGTCGGCGGCTTCACCATGCGTTTGCGGGGCGGATCTTCGCTCATGCGGCCTCGGCCTCGCGGGGTTTGCGCCGGCGGCGCCGGCGGCGAGCGCCGCGGTCGGCCATCAGCGACAGGAGAATGCCTTCGCGCAGGCCGCGGTCGGCCACCCGCACGCGGCTGCAGGGCCACAGTTCCTGGACCGCCTGCAGGATCGCCGCCCCGGCCAACACCAGATCGGCGCGGTCGGGGCCGATGCAGGGCTGGTCGGCGCGCTCGCGGGCGCTCAGGCCCAGCAGGCGGCCAGCGGCGACATCGCACTCGTCCCGCGTCATCCAGATGCCGTCGACCCGGTTGCGGTCGTAGCGCGGCAGGTCGAGATGCAGTCCGGCAAGGCTGGTGATGGCGCCCGAGGTGCCGATCAGGTGGGCCCGGTCGGCCTGGAAGACCTCATGCAGCGGGTCCGCGCGACGGAAGGCGCTGATCTCGGCCTTCACCGCCTCGACCATCGCCCGGAACCAGCCTTCGGTAGCGCGCTCGCCCTCGGGAAACCGCTCGGCCAGGGTGACGACCCCGATCGGCACCGACAGCCAGGCGCGCAGCGGCGGCATCCCGGTCGGCGGAGCGTCCCGCAGGTCCGCCCAGGACAATTCGGTCGAGCCGCCGCCGACATCCACCACCAGCACGGCGTCCGAGGTGCGGTCGATCAGATTCAGGCAGCCGGCCACGGAGAGCCTGGCTTCCTCCTGCGGCGCGATGATCTGCAGGCGCAGCCCGGTGGATTCGGCGACCTGCTCCACGAAGGCCGCGCCATTGTCCGCCACCCGGCAGGCCTGGGTCGCGATGGCGCGCAAACGGACGACACGACGACGGCGGATCTTCTCAGCGCTGACCTTCAGGGCCGCCATGGCGCGATCCATCGCCGCCTCGGATAGGCGGCCAGTCTGGCTCAACCCTTCCCCCAGGCGCACGATGCGGGAATAGGCCTCGACCACACGGAACCCCGCGCCCGCGGGCGTGGCGATCAGCAGCCGGCAGTTGTTGGTGCCCAGGTCGAGCGCGGCGTAGCACGCTGCGTCGCCAGCAGACCTGTCCCGGCCACGCGCTAGGGCGCCGGGCGCACTCGGCGCCTCAGTCATGGACCGCCATTTCCGTCCTTCGCAGGCGAGCCGCCGGGCCCGCCTCATTTCCCGGTCACTGTAGCAAGCTGGCGGCGGGCCCGAAAGACGCGGCCTTGAACGCAAGGCGCAGGGCGCTACGTTCACTTCCCAGTCAGGAGAATGGTCTTAGATTCGGCGTCATGCACACGGGACTCGCCAAATTCGCAATCGGCCAGGTCGTGAAGCACCGCGTCTATCCCTTCCGCGGCGTGATTTTCGACGTGGACCCGACGTTCAGCAACACCGAGGAATACTGGCTGTCGATCCCGGAACACATCCGGCCGCGTAAGGACCAGCCGTTCTACCACCTGCTGGCGGAGAACGAGGAAAGCTCCTACGTCGCCTATGTTTCCGAACAGAATCTGATGGCGGACGAGACCGGCCAACCGGTCGGCCACCCCCAGACCCAGCTCATCTTCGAGTCGTTCCGCGAGGGGCACTATCAACTTCGCCCCCGGATCAGCCACTAGGGCGCAAGGTTCTTCCAGCCGACGGCCCGTATAGCGCTCACTCGGAACGGAACTTCCCTCGCCGGGGGTTCATTCTCTCATCATGAGCGCGGATAGCGTTGCGAGCGGGCCCCCTGCGGGCGCTCGCCCTGACTGGACGATCGACCAGGGCTGGGAAACCTACTCCCAGGCCGAACACGACATCTGGATCACCCTCTACGAGCGTCAGGCCGCCCTGCTCCCCGGGCGGGCTTGCGAACCCTTCCTGCGCGGCCTCGAGGCGCTGGATCTGCATCGGGCGGGTATCCCGGACTTCGCCCGCGCCAACGAGGAGCTGAACCGGTTGACCGGCTGGACGGTTGTCGCCGTACCGGGCCTGGTCCCGGACGAGGTCTTCTTCGACCACCTGGCAAACCGCCGGTTCCCGGCCGGGCGGTTCATCCGCCGCGCCGATCAGCTCGACTATCTGCAGGAGCCCGACGTCTTTCACGACGTGTTCGGCCATGTGCCGATGCTGACCGATCCGGTCTTCGCCGACTTCATGCAAGCCTATGGACGCGGCGGCCGACGCGCGCTGCAGCTTGGACAGCTGCACAACCTGGCCCGCCTCTACTGGTACACGGTCGAGTTCGGCCTCCTGCAGACGCCGGCGGGACTGCGCATCTACGGAGCCGGCATCGTCTCCAGCCACGCCGAGTCGATCTTCGCCCTCGACGACCCGTCGCCCAATCGCATCGGGTTCGACCTGGAGCGAATCATGCGCACGCCCTACCGGATCGATGACTTCCAGCAGGTCTATTTCGTGGTTCCGTCGCTGCAGGCGCTGCTCGACGCCTCGCTGCAGGATTTCGCGCCAATCTATGATCGTCTCTCGCGAGCCCCGGACATCGCCATCGACGCTTTCGAGGCGGGCGACCGGATCTTCACCTGCGGCGTCCAGACCCACGCCGGACGGCAGGGCCAGACGCCTCAGTAGTCCCGGCGCCAGCGCACGGCCAGACGCCCGCCGCCCTGGCCGGCGAGACGCGAGATGATCGCCAGGTTGCCGCGCACCCGCCACTCGACCTGCGCCACCGTGCCTTCGCGACCGCCGCCGATGATCTCCAGATAGACGTCGTCGGTCAGGTACTTGCCGCCGGCCACCGTCATCCCGGACTCGTCACCGCCGGCGAACGCCAACCGATCGAGGCCGGCGAAGTTGCGCAGGTTGCCGATCACGTCGAAACCACCGCCGCTGGCGAGCGCCGAGATCGCCGAGGCGAGCTGAGCGGCCTCCAGCGGCGAAAGCTGAGCCGCGGAGCGCCCGAACAGCACCTGTGACAGAACCTCGTCGTTCGGCAGCACCGGGGTCGAGGTCAGGGTGATCTCCGGCCGCGCGGCGGTCCC
>JAEYTM010000338.1 GCA_023434015.1 Pseudomonadota bacterium
CCCCCTTTTTTGTGCCGCCCCCCGCGCCGCGGCCCCCCCCCCCCCCCGGAGATGCTCAGGCCCGGATCAGAACTTCGCCCGCACCCCGACGGTCACGACGCGACCGATCGGATTGCCGGTGAAGTTATCGTAGCCGTTGGCGCCGTTATAGAACGCCGGTTCCGCGTCGAAGATGTTGTCGACGTTGAAGAACAGCTGCGAACCGGCCATCGACCCGCCGAACACGCCGTCCTGCAACGTGTAGCGGAGGTTCAGGTCGAAGATGTTCTGCGCCTTTACCTTGTCGCCGCCTCCGATCGGCGCGGAGTCACCGCGGGTGACCAGCGGGGTGATCGTCGTGGCGCTCCAGTTGCGATAGCTGCCGATGTAGCTGTGGAAGAGGTCGGCGGCGAAGTTGCCACCCTCCCAGCCCAGGTTGAAGCGGGCCTGCGTCTTCACGGCGCCGAAGGTGGAGTTCACCCCGGTAGTGTTCAGGATGCTGTAGAATTCCTGACCGCCGCGCAGGCGCTGCTGGAACTTCAGGAAGCGCGTCGCCGCGACCCCGAAGTTGAACGTGCCGGCGGTATCCGTCGGCAGGCTGTAGTGCGCTTCAATGTCGAGGCCGGTGGTCTCGACGTTGTTGAAGTTCCCCTGACGGCCGGAGACCAGGTAGTGGATCGTCGGCGGCAGGGAGCCGGTCAGCGACGCGTATGGCGGCAGCCGGGCGTCGAGGTCGGCCTGGGTCGCGCCGTTCGGGTAGAACGTGATCAGGCCGAGCGACGGCGTGTTGAGCGCGTTGATCATGCTCGTGCCGGTGATGAAGTTCTTGTAGTTCACCGTGAACATGGTGATCGAGGTGCGGAAGCCCGGCACCATCGTCGGCGCGAAATCGAGGCCGACCGACCAGCTGTCGCTCTTGGACGGCTTCGGATCAGCCGCGGCGCCGTTGAACAACGTGCCGATGTTCGAGTTCAGCACGCAGGTGGCCATGCCCGTCGTGCAGGTGCCGCCCGAAGCCAGCGGCACGCCAATGACGGTCGGGTGGTCAGCCGTCTTCACGGTGATGGTGCCCGAGTTGACGTTGATCCCGCCCGCCGGGCAGCTCGAGCCGTAGCAGGTGAAGCTCGACAGACCGCCGCGGGACAGATCGCCCACGCTGTACATCAGCGGCGCCACGAACGAGGACGCCCAGTTGGCGCGGAGCTTGAAGCCTTCGAACAGCTCCCAGTCGCCGCCGATGCGCGGGTTGGTCGTCTGGCCGACGTCGCTGTACTCGTCCCAGCGGATCGAGGCGTTCAGGTTGAGCCGGCGGATCAGCGGGACGCCCATATCCGGGCTCACGACCGGGATGAAGCTTTCGGCATAGGCCGACTTCACGTCGCGCTCGAGCGGGATGTGAAGGTAGGTCGAGTTTGACGAAGACGGCCCCGTGTTGCTCGGCTGGGTCTGGTCGATCAGCAGGTTGTACTTCACGTATTCGACGCCACCGGCAACCCGGACCGGGCCGGCGGGCACGTCGAACACTTCGCCGTCCGCGCCGAGGCGGAACTGCTGGACGCCGTATTCCCAGGGCGCGTCGGTGGCGCTGTCGGTCAGCTTCCGGCGCACATCCGCGGAGGTGCGGTTGGCGGCGCCCGTGTTCCAGACGTCGAGCGCATTGGCCGTGGTCAGCGGAAGTTGCGTGATGAAGGTCGAGGTGTTCGGCACCGACGGCTGAAGGAGATTGCCGCTCGAGTTGGTCGTGCCGTTCAGATAGAGGTGGGCGCAGCTGCTGCAGACCGTGCCGAACGTCGCGGTGCGGCTGAACGACTTGGCGTTGAGGGCCATGCCGGTCACACGCCAGGTTTCACCCAGCTTATATTCCAGATTTCCGGTGAGGTAGAAGTTGCGGTTGGTGACCTGGTTGTAAGCGCCGGGGCCGAGCAACTCGTCGAAGTCGTACTGGACCTGCTGGAAGGTCGCCGGACCCGTGTAGCCGACCGGATTCTGGTAGAACGGGTTGGCCTGCGGACCAGTCTGGAAGGCGCGCGAGTTGATGGTGCCGCGGGGCAGGTCGCTTTTCGCCCTGTAATCCGAATAGACCCCGTCGATCGATACGGTGAGGCGGTCGTTGAACTGATAGGTGAACCGCGACATCATGTTGTAGCGGTCTTCTGCGGCCAGCAGCGTAGCGGTCTCGAAATTGCTGCAGATGGCGTTGGCGGCATTGTTCGCCACCGGAGACGTCGCATTGACGCCGAGGTAAAGGCCGCCGCTCGCGCCCGGCTGCATCGTCACCGGGTTGCAGGCGAAGTTCAGGTAGTTGCTGCCGCCGCTCGGGCGCTGATCAGGATAGGTGAAGGACCGGTGGCGACGGGCCAGCGGGTCGCGATGCGAATATGAGCCGGCGACCCAGAAATTGCCGGCGTCGAAGTTCGTGCCCCAGATCAGGTTGGCCGATTGCGTCCGGTAATGGTCGCCGAAACCCGCCTGGCCGGAGACTTCCGTGCCTTCGAAGTTCTTGCGGGTCACGAAGTTGATGACGCCCGCGACGGCGTCGGAGCCGTAGATCGACGAGGCGCCGTCGGCCAGAACCTCGACGCGCTCGATCGCGTTCGGCGGCAGCATGCCCGGGTCGGGCAGGCCGGCGTGGAGGCCGACCGGCGCCATGCGGTGGCCGTCGATGAGGACCAGGGTGCTGTAGCTGGAGGTGGCGCCGAGGTTGTGGATCGCCGGAGGCGTGTTGCTCTGTGAGTTCTGGCCCATGTTGGACAGGGCCGGCACCGACTTCAGGATCTGGCTGACGGTCTGTGCGGCGGTGGACTCGATGGCGTCACGGCCGACCGCGATCAGCGCGGCGCCGACCGGAGCCTGACCTCGGATGCTGGTGCCGGTGACGACCACTTCCTCAAGGTCGGAACCCGCAACATCCTGCGCCTGTGCGGCGGAAGCCATCAGCGACGTAACCGCCGCAATGACGGTTATAGAGGCGCTCGCGCGCAAACGTAGGTTGGTCTTCATGGTGGTCCGCCCTCCCGTGCATTCTTGTTTATTGAAGCGTCCCGCCGGGGCCCGTTGGGGGTCTCTCCGACGAAGACGCACTATGACGGGAAGCGCAGTGCGTAGCTTTTGAGAAGCTGTCAAAAATCCTGCATGCCAAATGCTCACCTGATGAGATATTGGCATACCGCGTTATGTGAACGTCGATTACCTGTCACTACTGGCGCGTTGGCCTAGCCTGTGCGTCGATTGGGGCGCGATGACGATCTTCACTTAGCGCCGGGCAGCGCTCGATCCATCGGCGATCCGCACCCCCTGCATACAAGTTCTTGCATACTATTTGGAGTAATCTTTCCAGGCCCAAACGAGGGCGTCCGGCAGGGTCTGTTCATAGACCCTGATGTCGCAGTGCCCGCTGGCGAGGCTGTAGACAAAGCGGTTGTCGTAGCCTTTCGCCTGCAGGGCCTCGGCGGTGCGTCGCCCCGCGATCACCCAGTTGAAACGGCTCTCCGCGGGCGCTGTAGCGCGGTTGTCGTTTTCCGAAACATGGGTGAACACGCGTAGCGGCTTCTTCGGGGCGGTCGCGATCAGCCGCATGCCCGAATGGTATTCCCACGCCCCCGCCGGATAGGTCTGCTTCTCAGGAATATCCTCGTCCTGGTTCTCCACGAAGGTGCCGGAGTAGGTGATGATCCGCCGGAACCACTCCGGCCGGAACCACCCCATGGTCAGGGCGGCCGCGCCGCCGGAGCTGCAGCCGAACGCGGCGCGGCCGTCGGGATCCTTGGTCAGGGCGAAACGCGGATAGGCCGCGCGGATCTCGCGGTTCGCGAGCACGGCGGGCAGCACCTCGTCATGGATGAACCGGGCGTAGCGGTCCGACAGGGTGTCGTACTCAAGGTTGCGCTGACTGCCCTTGGTGTCGCTGCCGCCGTTCTGCACGGCGACGGTGACGAAGGCGGGCGCACGCCGCAGCGGATCGCTCGAGGCGGTCAGGTTGTCGATGGCGTTGGTGACCCTGCCCCACAGGACGCGGCGGCGGCCTTCCCGCTCCTGCTCCCGGGCGAGTTCGCTGTCCGGCAGGCCGACCCCGTCGCCGATACCGTCGGCCATGATCATCACCGGGGCGCGGTCGCCGTCGCGGTAACCGGCCGGGACGTAGACCGTGATCTGGCGCTGCGTCCGAACCGGGAAGCGGGCCGGTTCGAGGCTGGGATCGTCGCCGCGGAAGATGCGGCTGTCCGCCAGCCTCATTTTGAATGTGAAGGTGCGGCCCTTCGGGGCCCCGAGATCGGTCATCGCCGGATCGACCGCGTAGTCGGGCCCGATCACGAAGCTTCCGTTCTGCGGCGCTTCGGCGGCCTGGGCGGAATGGGCGGATATCGTCGCGGCCAGCAGCAGCGTCGCCACCCCGGCCAAGAGCCCCCACCTGGCTGTCCGCATGGCCTGTTCCTCGGCTTAAGAAGAGCGGACCAGGGCCGGCCCGAAGGCTGGCCCTGGTCCCTGGACTAGTCCGCGACTTAGAACCGGCCGCGGAGGCCGACCGTGAAGTAGCGGCCGATCACGTCGAAGCCGACCGGCGACGGGAAGAAGAGCCCCGGCACCGTGTTGTTCGAGCCGCCGCCGGTGATCGGCGGCTTCTTGTTGAACAGGTTCTCGACCGTCAGGAACGGATTGACCGTGCGGCCGGCGACTTCCAGTTCATAGGCCACGGTGATGTCCGTGTAGGCGTAGGCCGGGATATCTTCGCGCTCGTCGACGAACAGGGTCGGATCGGTCGGAAGCTGCTTCGACTGCCAGCGCTGGGTGAGGTTCACCGACAGCGGGCCAACGTCGTAGTCGAGGTCGAAGTTCACCCGGTACTTGGAGAGGCCGGCGATGCCCGCCTGATCGGTCGGGGCGACCGTCCGGATGGTCTGCGACTTCAGGATCGGCTGGTAGCCGACCAGCAGGCGCAGGCCGAGGCTGCCCGGCGCGCTGGAATAGACGTCGGCCAGGTCGAAGCGGTAGTTCGCCTCGACGTCGACGCCCTTGGTCCAGTTGCGGGCGGCGTTCAGCCGGGTCTCGTAGACTTTCGTCGGGAAGTTGTCAGGCGTCCGGTTCTCGAAGGGAAGCGGCCGTTCGAACAGCGCGCAGAACGGCGACACGCCGCCGGAGTTCAGGCATTCGCGCTGCACGTTGCCGTTGCTCGCGGCCTGGATCGTGATCGCGTTGTCGATATCGATCTTGTAGAAATCGACGGCGAGGCTGAACCGGGGAATCCACAGCGGCTGGAAGACGACGCCGACCGTGGTGGTCTTCGCCACTTCCGGCACCAGGTTCGGATTGCCCTGCGAATACATGTTGATGTTTCGCGTCGTGTTCGTGTGGCTGTCGTTGAAGCCGAGCGGGCGCAGGGCCAGCGGGGCGAACAGGTCCTGCAGGGTGGGCGCCCGGATGTCCTTGGACCGGGTGCCGCGAACGCGCAGCTCGTCGCTCAGCTGCCAGGTGGCGCCGAGCTTCCAGGTCTCCACCGAACCGCTGGTGCTGTAGTCGGTGTAGCGGGCGGCCAGGTTGGCCTCCAGCAGCTTGACCATCGGCAGGTCGGCCAGGATCGGGATCAGGACTTCACCCGCGATCTCCTTGACGTTCTGCTTGGCCTTCATGCTGGCCGTGACGTCATGCTGCCACATGGTCGCGCCGCAGTTCGAGCTCGGGCGCAGACCCGAACAGTCCGGAGCCTTCGTCGGATCAGGCACGCTGGAGTTGTTGCGCAGCGACAGCCAGCGGTATTCGCCGCTGACGGCCACGTTCACCGGACCGGCGGGCAGAGAGAACGGCGAACCCGCGACCGCGAAGTTCACGTCGTGCATCTCGTTCTTCAGAGTCCACTTGGTGTCGTCGTTGATGAACTCATAGGCGCCCTTGTCCGGCGCCGTCGGCCCGAAGACGTTCAGCGGCACGCAGCCCGGGAACCGGCTGGCGTAAGGGGTCAGCGACACGGCGCAGACCACCCGGCCCGTGGAGTCGCGCACCGCGTCGGCCGCGGCGGCCAGGTTCGGCCAGTAGGTGTTGTTGCGGTTCCACACCGTCGTCCGGCTCTGGCCGAACGAGTAGTTGGTGCTCCACTTCCAGTCGCCGAAGACCGAGCCTTCGAAGCCGGTCTTGATGAAGACGTTGTCGGTGAAGACGTCGTTCTCGCGCGGCGGGTGGCCATCCTCACGGTGATTCAGGCGCCCGATATCGATGAACGGCGTGTTCGTCTCCGTCATGATCCGCTGGAATTCGGCGGGCAGGAACGGGTTGCCGCTGAAGATCCGGGTCGTGAAGCGGCCTGCGGTGTAGGGATAGTCCGACCGCGCGTCGTTGTAGCTGCCGCTGATGTTGAAGCTGACGCTGTCGCTGAGCTCGTAGTCGAACCGGACATAGGCCTGGTTGGTGATCAGCGGCGCGACCAGGGTGCCGTCGCTGTAGTAGCCGCCGTCACCGCCGTCCTCCAGGCCGTTGGACCCGGTGGGCGCGCCGTGGAGGAAGGGCGTGGGTACGCCATTGGCGTTGAACACCATGTCCCGGATGCCGACCGGAGCCGGCGCGCCGGCGTTGGTCAGCACCATGCCGCCGCGCGTGCCGGTCAGCAGGCGGGCGTTCTTGTAGAGGCGCAGGGGGCTGGCGGCCGTGCCGGCCCCGCCCACTGAGGAATAGACCCACTCGGGATTCCGGTTCTCGACGTTGATGATGCCCGCCGAGTCGTAGTGGTCGAAGCTCGCGATGATGTGGCCGCGTCCGCCGAACAGGTCCCGGCCGGCGGCGGCGCCGAGCTTCCAGGACTCGTTGTCGCCATAGGTCGAGACGCCGACCTGCGAGTTGAATTTGAAGCCGGTGAAGTTCTTGTCGATAACGAAGTTGATGACGCCGGTGACGGCGTCCGAGCCGTAGACGGCCGACGCGCCGCCGGTGACGACCTCGACCCGCTGGACCAGCGACTGCGGGATGACGTTGGTGTCCACCGCGCCGCTGGCCGCGGTGGGCGGAACCCGGCTGCCGTCGATCAGGATCAGGTTCCGGTTAGAGCCGAAGCGGCGCAGGTTCAGGAAGCTGCCGGTCGCGTTCGACTGGGCGTTCTGGATGTTCCGCTGCGCCGTCTGGCCGGCGAACTGCGGCAGCCGGCTCAGGGCGTCCGGGATGTTGGACGGCGTCGTCTGCAGCAGTTGATCGGTGGCGAGCACGGTCACCGGCGTCGGCGCCTGGTTGCCGTCGGTCACGACCCGCGAGCCGGTGACCACGACGCTTTCGATTTCCGCCACGTCGGACGCGCTTTGCGCCTGCGCGGTCGCACCAAGCGCGATCGCACTGACCCCGCCGAGCAGCGCGGCATACAGGATTCTCATTGGTTTCCCCCAAATATTCTGACGTCTGTTATTGATGCTGCGCCAGCCGCCAGATGCAGGCACAGGAAATCGCGTCGAGAAAACAACTCGAAAACAGATCCGATACAGATTAACCGAAGTCCCCCGACTTCGTTTTGTTGCATACAACTACGCGGGTATCAATCTCGAATTATAACTACATTCGCCGAATTCGGATCGATTCCGGGCGGTTTGCGCCCTGCAGTCGAAAACTTGTATGCGAGCGCCCCTTATGACCGGGGCGCCAGCGCCGCCTGGGTGACGCCCTTCTCCTTCAACAGGGCGGCGTAGAAGGCTCTGATCTCCGGCTCCGACCGCTGCTGGGCGATCCGTTCCGGGGTGAAGCCGCGTGCGTTCCTGGCATCCAGCTTGGCCCCCCGATCGGCGAGCAGGCGGATCATCTGCTGGCCGGCCTCGCCCCGCGCACGAACCACCGCCAGGTGCATGACGCTCTGGCCGTTCGTGGTGGTCGCGTTCACGTCAGGACTGAGGGTCAGGGCGTAGCGGACCACCTCAGGATCGCCGCTGTTGACAGCCGCCAACAGGAGATTGGCGCCGTCCTTGGCCCTGAAGTCGGGCTTGGCGCCCGCCTCGATCAGCATCTTCATCAGTTCGACCGAGCCCTGGGTGGCGGCGATCATCAGCGGCGTGGTGGCCGGCGGCGGCGGCATGGCCCCGCCCCCCGGGGACTGTCGGATGACCACCTTCACCGTCGGGTCGTTCGCCGGCCAGACGGAATCCCGCAGCGCGGCGCGGCCGGCCTCGTCATGCGCCTCTGCCCGATAGAGCTGTCGGGTCAGGACGTTGGGGTCGGCCCCCTTGGCCAGCAGAAGCCGGATGAAGGGCGCGTTGTTCTTCGCCGCCGCGATATGCAGGGGCTGTCGCCCGTTGATGTCCCAGCGGTTCACGTCGGCGCCGAGATCGACAAGCTTGGTCGCGAGGCCGAAATCCTCGTTGAGCAGCGCCAGTTCCAGCGCTGTCACCCCATCGGTGGAAACATATTTCGGATCGGCGCCGGCCTGGATCAGCGCCTCGGCCACGCCGGGCGCGCGGCTCTGGACGGCGAAGAACAACGGCGTGAAGCCCTTCTTCGTCGCGCGGTTCAGGTCCGCCCCGCGCTCGGTCAGGAAGGCGATGTTGTCCGCCCTGCCCCGGGCCGCGGCGAACATCACCGGGGTCTGGCCCCTGGGGCTGGCGACGTTCACGTCGGCGCCGGCCTCCACCAGCCTCGCGAGGGCCGCAGGCGTCGAGGCCCCGGCGCAGAGCGTGATCGGGGCCACCCCATCAGGACGGGTCACGTTGACCTTCGCCCCGGCGTCCAGCAGCCGCTGCACGATACCGGCGTCGCCCAACTCGCAGGCCAGGGCCAGCGCCGTAGCGCCGTCGCGGTCGACCGCGTTCGGATCCGCCTTGGCGGCCAGCAGCAGGCCGACGCTCTCCGCGTCCTGGCGATCGACGGCCCATTGCAGCGGCGTCGAGCCGTCGGCGCGGCGGCTGTTGGCGTCGGCCTTGTCGGCAAGCAGTCGGGCGACCGCGGCATGGTCGCTTTTCAGGACCGCCTCGAAAAGCCCCTCGTTCGCCGCCGCGGCCATCGGGACCGCGACCGCGCTGAGGGCGCACAGCGCCGCCGCCAGGGTGCTGAAACGCATGTCGTCAGGCGTCCAGCGCTTTGAACGGGCCGGTGCTGTCGCCGATCGACGTTTGAGGCACGTCCAGCTTCTGCATGACCGAGACCATCAGGTTGGCGAAGGGCGTGTGCCGTTCGGCGACGATGTGACGGCCGCCCTTGACCAGGCCGCCGGCGACCACGGTCGGCAGCGACATGTGGTCGTGGGTGTTGGAGTCGCCCAGGCTGGCGCCGGCCAGGATCAGGGTGTTGTCGAGCAGGCTGCGCTCGCCGTCCTTGGTCTCGGCCATCCGCTGCATCTGGTAGGCGAACAGCTCCATGTGCAGGGTGTTGATCTTCGCCAGCTTGGCCAGCTTCTCGTCCTCGTTGCCATGGTGGCTGATCGAGTGGTGAGCGTCGGACACGCCGATCTGCGGATAGCTGCGCTGACTGATCTCGCGGCCGATCATGAAGGTCGAGACGCGGGTGGCGTTGGCCTGCATGGCCAGCACCTGCATGTCGATCATCAGCCGGACGTGGTCCTCGAATTCGTCCGGGATGCCCGAAGGCCGCTCGAAGTTCGGCAGCAGCATCTCGCCGCTGTTCCGCTCGGCGATCTGGATGCGCTTTTCGACGTCACGGATCGCGTCGAGATACTCTTCCATCTTCTGCTTGTCGTGCAGACTGACCTTCTGGTTCATCCGCGCGGCGTCTTCCATCACGAAGTCGAGCAGGCTGGCGCGGCGGCGGAGCTGCGCCAGGCGACTGGCCTGATCCAGGCTGTCGCCGTCCCCGAAGACGCGCTCGAACACGTTGCGCGGGTTGTTCGACACCGGCAGCGGCGTGGTCGGCGTGCGCCAGGACAGGGTGTTGGTGTAGCTGCAGCTGTAGCCGTTATCGCAGCTGCCGAGCGAGCTGGGCGGGTCGATGCCGAGTTCGAGCGACGGCAGGGTGGTGTCGCGGCCGAGGTGCTGGGCGACCATCTGGTCCAGCGAGATGCCGGCCCGGATATCGTAGCCCTCGCTCTTCTTCGGATGCACCCCGGTGAGGTAGTTGGCGCAACTGCGGCCGTGGTCGCCGGGGCCGTCGCCGTGGGCGTTGGCCTGATCGTGCGCCAGGCCGCTGATCACCGAGAAGCGGTCGCGATAGGGCTCAAGCGGCTTGAGGATCGGCGACAGCTCGTAGTCGGCGCCGGCCTGCTTGGGGATGAAGTCCTGCATCACCATGCCATTGGGCAGGTAGAAGACCTGCAGCCGCGTGGTGCTGCCCGCCGCGGTGGCCGCCTGGGCCGCCGACGGGATCATCGCCTCGAGAAGCGGAAGGCCGACCGCCACGCCCGCGCCGCGCAGCAGGGTGCGCCTGTCCATCGTCGTCCGAGTGAACCTCATTGGACCACCAGCCTCCTCTGTTGGAACGGCACGCTCTCGACGATGCCAACAATGATCGTGCCGATGCGGTAGTCGTCGGCAGCCGCTTCCCGGCGGATGATCCGCACCGCCGGCATGTCCGGCGCCTGCAGCCCGCGGCCGAGGCCATAGGTGAGCAGACGCTCGATGAACGCTTCTGAGAACTGCTCCTTGCGGGACATCAGGATGTCCTGCAGCCCGGTGGGCCCGGCGAACTGGGTCCCGTCCGGCAGCACGGTCGACACATCGATCGCCTGGCCGGCGTCCTGGTCGCGCCAGGCGCCGATGGCGTCATAGTTCTCCAGCGCCAGGCCCAGCGGGTCCATCTTGTTGTGGCAGGAGGCGCAGACCGGATTGGCCCGGTGCATTTCCATCATCTGCCGCATGGTCAGGGCCTTGCCTTCCTTGGCCTCCATCAGATCGGGCACATCCGGCGGCGGCGGCGGCGGCGGGGCGGCCAGCAGGTTCTCCAGGATCCACTGGCCGCGCTTCACGATGGAGGTGCGGTTGGCGTAGGAGGTCACCGTCAGGATGCTGCCCTGGCCGAGCAGGCCGCCGCGGTTCCACGACGGATCCAGGCTCACCCGGCGGAAGCCCGGTCCGCGCACGTCGGGGATTCCGTAGTGCTGCGCCAGCCGCTCGTTCAGGTAGGTGTAGTCGGCCTTGAGGAACTCCAGGACGCTGCGGTTCTCCCGCACCACCGTCGAGAAGAACATCTCGGTCTCGGTCCGCATCGCCGCGCGCAGGCGCGTGTCGAACTCGGGATATTGCTCGACATCGGGACGCTGGTTCTCAAGGTTGCGCAGGTAGAGCCATTGGCCGGCGAAGTTCTTCGTCAGGGCCTCCGCCTTGGGGTCCGCCAGCATGCGGATCACCTGACGCTCCAGCACCTTCGGGTTCCGCAGCTTGCCGCTCTCGGCGACCTTGCGCAGCTCGGCGTCGGGAATGCTGCTCCAGATGAAGAACGACAGGCGGGTGGCCAGTTCGACGTCGTTGATCCGATAGATGGACCCGGCCTTGGCGCGCGCCGGCGGCTGTTCCTTCATGAACAGGAAGTTCGGCGAGATCAGCACCGCCTGGATGCCCATCTCGACGCCGCGCTCGAAGTCGCCCTCGGCGCGCCCGGCGTCGTAGACCTTCATCAGCGAGGCGACTTCGTCCTTTGTCGGTTTGCGACGGTAGGCTTCGTGGGCCAGCTTCGTCAGGATCCGCTCGCCGCAGGCTCTTTCCTGCGAGGCCTGCTCCGGACGGCAGATGAAGATCTTGCGGCGGCTGGCGGTGTCGCCGGCCCCTGCCGGATTGAATGGTCCGCTGACCGTCAGCCGCAGCACGTCGCGCGGGAAGTTGGCCTGATAGAAGCTCGGGCCCTCCTGATAGGACGGGACCTCGAACTCCTTCACCCGCACGCCGTCGACCTGGACGCCCAGGCTCAGCATCTCCGGCGGTTCGCGGGGCACCACCACCCCGCCGATGGCCGGGCTGGAGATCAGCTTCTGGACCCTCTCTTCGAGTTCCAGCGAACGCTTGAAAGCGGCGCCGATCGTGCGCACGCCGGCCTTCAGCGGAACCCGGACCTCATAAGTGGCCTCGGGCAGCAGTTCCTGCTCCTGATTTGTGTTGGCGTTCAGCACCAGGCGGATCAGGTATTCGCCGTCGTAGGGCGCGTAATAGGTGAAGGCGCCGCCGCCGCGGGAATCGATCGGCAGGTCGTCGCTCGAGCGCTCGTTGTAGGCCGGGATGCCGCGCGAGCTGAACGAGACGTCCTTGGCCGTCTTGAACTCGGCCATCGCCTCGCGGGCCGAAGTGGTGCCCGTTGCGCCCGCCGCAACCCGGCCCGCCACCGCCATGTAACGGTCGACCAGCGTCGGCGAGACCGTCAGCACGTCGCCGATATTGTCGAAGCCGTAGCCGGAATCGTCCGCCGGCAGCTGACTGCTGACGTCAATCTCGTAATTGAGCAGGTCGCGCACCGCGTTGCCGTACTCGACCCGGTTCAGGCGCCGCAGGGTGACCCGGCCCGGATCGGGATTGCGCGTGGAGATGTCGTCGAGCGAGGTCTCCAGCCAGTGAGTGAAGGCGGCGCTCTCGGCGTGCGGCGGGCGCCTCATGCCCTTGGGCGGCATTTCCCCGAGGCTCATGCGGCGCAGGATCTTCTCCCACGTGCCGAGGTCCCGGGCGATGTCGTTGGCGTCGAGCTTCTGCACCGACATCCCAGCGGTCTTCAGCCGGTCGTTGTGGCAAGTGCCGCAATACTGGGTCAGCAACACCTGCGGCGTCGGGCCGGTAGCGGCGGCGTTGACCTTGACGGCGGCGTCCGGGACGGCGGGAGCGACGGTCGGGGAAGCCGGGGCCGTCGCGGCGGGCTGAGCGGCGTAGACTGCGCCGACCGACACCACCAACGCGCCGACAGCCAGACTCACGGCCGCGGCTGCGCCCACGCTGATTCCCGTGGATGGGGCCCGCTTCGAGCGGACCGCCGTAAATGTCACCATGCCCTACCGTGGAGGCGTTTGACCGCCTCTCTCCCTCCAGAACTGCATACAAAGCTCCGCAAGGGCCGGGGTACTGTCAACTCGTTTTTGAATCCGGCGACAAAACGGGATGGCACGTTTTGCCAGATCGGCGAGATGGAATGTCGTTCTTTGTTGTTAGCGTTCTCACCGAGGCGGCAAGCATCGACCCCGGATCACGGAGACCGGGGCAGATCGTGCCATTGATCTCAATCGGCTGGCCTCAGTGGTCGGCGTCGTGATCCGACGCAGCCCACAGGATATGGGCGTTGATCTGCAGCCGCGTGATCGCCCGGGCCGCCTCGACGCGCTGGAGAGCTTCCGCCCGGAAGGCTTCACCCGCCTGCCGCTCGGCATAAAGCAGATCCGACAGGGCCGAGGCTCCGGCTTCGTAGGCGATTCTCTGCCGGCGGGCGGCCTGCCGGGCGCTGTCCGCGGCCCGTGCCGCGGC
>JAEYTM010000347.1 GCA_023434015.1 Pseudomonadota bacterium
ATGTTCACCAGGATCGGCTCCTTCACGACGGTGCCGGGCGGCGGCGGAATGGCCGGCGGCAGGTCGAGCTTGATCGACACCGTCGCAGCCGGGATCGACACCATGAAGATAATCAGGAGCACCAACATCACGTCCACGAACGGCGTGACGTTCATGTCGCTGTTCTGGCCGAGGTCGAACTTGTTGCCGCCCCCTCCACCCAGCTTTGCACCCATGCGTAATTCCTTCCCTGGGGGCGGCGGATCCGCGCCCGAAACTTTTGTCGGGCTGACCTTTGGCAAGAGGTTTCCGGATTGTAAAGCCCGAAGCGCGGAGCTTTTGCGTCGCACCGTTGCGAGGGCGCCGCAGCGGCGCCGCCAGCCCGGTTTTTCGGCGTCAGGCGAGAACCACGTTCGCAATTGGTGATTCCGTTTCGGCGGGCGTCGATCTAGGGGAAGGCCCATGAGCCAGTCCTTCGATGCTTTCGTCACCGCCGCCCTGTTCGACCGCGCCGGCCGCGCCATCTTCGCCCTGGGCGACGGGTCGGTGCGGTTCGAGGACGGAACCAAGGTAGAGGCTCACGACGGCGCGGTATTGAGCGCGACCCTGCATCCGTCCGGCGAGGGCGTACTCACCGGCGGCGACGACGGCCGGCTGGTCTGGTCGCACAACCACGGCGCCCAGGAGATCGCCAGCGTGCGGGGCCGGTGGATCGACGCCGTCGCCGCCTCCGCCGAATCGAAGCTGATCGCCTTCTCCGCCGGCCGCGAACTGCATGTGCGCGACGCCGCCGACCCGGCCTTCGCCCGCACCTTCGCCCATGAGAAGTCGGTGGCCGACCTGGCCTTCGATCCGAAGGGCCGCCGGATCGCGGCGGCGACCTACAACGGCGTGGCCCTGTGGTACGCGCGTATCGCCGACCAGAAGCCGACGATGCTGAAGTGGGCGGGCAGCCATGTGGCCATCGCCTGGAGCCCGGACGGCAAGTTCCTGATCAGCGCCATGCAGGAGAACCAGCTTCACGGCTGGCGGATCGCCGACGAGAAGAACATGCGGATGGGCGGCTATCCGGCAAAGGTGAAGAGCCTGGCCTTCCTGTCCAAGGGCGCCCTGATGGCCACCTCCGGGGCCAACGGCGTGGTTGTCTGGCCCTTCGCCGGATCCACCGGCCCGATGGGCAAGCAGGCGGCCGAGGTGGGCTATGACGAAACGGCGCTGTCGACCCGCGTGGCGGCGATGCCGGGCGGATCGTGGGTCGCCTGGGGCTTCGACGACGGCCGGGTGAAGGCCTGCGACCTCACCGCCCAGCGGGTGCTCGAGCTGAAGGCCGGGAAGGGCCCGCCGATCAGCGCCCTGGCGATGACCGCGGACGGCCGTAGGGTCGCCTGGGGCGACGAGGACGGCGGCGCCGGCGTCGTCGACGTCGGCTAGCCCCCCGCCGCGGCTGGCCTTGACGATGACTGAGCGGTTCCGCCAGCTAGGCCTCAAGCCCAAGTTCGACTGTCGGGAGCCCGCTTGAGCAAGACGCCGAAGACCCGTTCCCGGGCAGGTCCGCGCAAGGCCCGTTCGGGCAAGCGAGGCCGAATCGCCGCCCGCGTCCTGCGCTGGCTGCTGATCCTGGTGCTGGTGTTCGGCCTGATCGGGCCGGTGGCGGTCGTGCTGGCCTATCGTTTCGTGCCGCCGCCGATGACCTTCCTGATGGTCCAGCGGATGGTCGAGGGACGCGGCTTCGATCGCCGCTGGGTCCCGCTTCAGGACATTTCGCCGCGGCTGGTGCGGGCGGTGATCGCGGCTGAGGACGCCCGCTTCTGCCAGCACCACGGCTTCGACATGGAGGCGATCCGCCGCGCCCTGCGCCACAACGAGCGCGGACGCGGCCCGGTGCGCGGCGGCTCCACGATCAGCCAGCAGACCGCCAAGAACGTCTTCCTCTGGCCGCAGCGCAACTGGGTACGAAAGGGCCTGGAAGCCTATTTCACCGTCCTGATCGAGGTCGGCTGGGGCAAGCGCCGGATCATGGAGGTCTATCTGAACTCCATTGAATGGGGCCCGGGCATCTATGGCGCGGAGGCCGCCGCCCGGCGCAACTTCAACGTCGGGGCCGACCAGCTGACGGCGGCCCAGTCGGCCCTCCTGGCCGCCATCGTGCCCAAGCCGCTGTCCTGGAAGGCCGCCCGCCCGGGCCCCGAAGTCCAGCGCCGGTCGGGCAGCATCAACCGCAACGCGCGCGCCGTCAGCCGCGAGGGTCTGGCCGCCTGCGTCCTGTAGGCGCCGGAACGGGAGGTCGGCGGCTCACGTTAGCTGCTCATGGCCGATTTCGAGATCACCGGCTGCCACGCCAACCGGGCGGGCCAGGCCAGCGTCACCCTGAGGGACAAGGCGACCGGCGTCGTCGTGTCGGTCCACCACATGCCTTTCGAGCACGATTACGAGGAATCGGTCCGCGCCGAATGCGGGCGCATTCAGCGCGAGGCGGCCGGCTTCGCCCAGGCGGCCATCGCCTTCCTGGGGGCCTGCCCGCCCGGCAGGGAGGTGACGACGCACGCGCCCCACGCGGCCCCGGACCCCGGCGATCCGCCGGACGCCTTCGGCCAGCCGATTTCGGCGCGCCAAGGCGTCGGCAGCGTCGGCTGACCGACGGAAACCCGAGAGATTCTCGATTCTTAGCGGTCGGCGCCCGTTGACATGCCGGGGGATGCGCCCAATCTCAGTTACGGACGGACCACGAAAGAGGTCGACGATGACAAGACAACATTACCTCGCGCTTGGCGCCGCCGCGGCCGCCGCGCTGATCGCCCTGCCCGCCGCGGCCGCCACCGGCGCAGAGGCTCCGCGTCGCAGCCTGCCGGCCGCGGACTGCTTCTTCTCGCGCGACTGGACGGACTGGAGTTCGCCCAGCCCGGACGTGCTTTATCTGAAGG
>JAEYTM010000333.1 GCA_023434015.1 Pseudomonadota bacterium
ATGTCCGCCACCCGCCGCATGCTGATCGCCCTGGCCGCCTGGACGCTCGCCGCCCCGGCCCTCGCCCAAACCGCCGGCCAGAGCGCGGGCCAGAGCGCGGGCCCGCCGCCCCCGGCGCCGGAACCGGCCGTGACCGAACCGACGCCCGCGCCGCTGCCGCGCGTCGCGCTCGACACCTCCCAGGGCCGCATCGTGCTGGAGATCGAGGCGGTGAAGGCGCCGATCACCGCCGCCAATTTCCTGCGCTACGTCGATACGAAGCGCTATGACGGGGCCACCATCTACCGCGCCTCCAAGCCGCCGGGCGCCACGGCCAACGACTACGGCCTGATCCAGGGCGGCCTGCAGGCCGATCCCAAGAAGGTCTTCGCCCCGATCGCCCACGAGAGCACACTGAAGACCGGGCTGAAGAACGTCGACGGGACCATCGCCATGGGCCGCTTCGCCCCCGGCACCGCCAAGGCGGACTGGTTCATCATGGCCGGCGACCAGCCCTATCTCGACGCCGATCCGGCCGACCCGAACAATCCCGGCTTCGCCGCCTTCGGCCGTGTGCTGGAGGGCATGGAGGTGGTGCACGCCATCCTCGGCCTGCCGGTCGATCCCGATCGCGGCGAGGGGGCCATGAAGGGCGAGATGCTGGTCGATCCGGTGGTCATCCGCACCGCCCGCCGCGTGACGCCTTGAAGCCCGCCGCCGCGGTCCTGCTGGCCGCCGCGCTCGTCGGCCTCGCCCCGTCGGTCGCCGCACAGGCCCAGACCCAACCGGGCTCCGCAGCCCTGACGGACGCGGCGGTCCGCGACTTCCTGCTGCGCCAGCAGCGCGCCTGGAACGCCGGCGACCTCGACCGCTATTTCGCGCTCTATGCCCCCGACGCGGTCTTCGCCGACCAGGCGCGCACGCCCGAGGGGCGGATCGTGCCCTACGGCCAGGCCACCCTGGCCGAGGCCAGGGCCCAGGCGCGCCGGTTCCTGGCGAAGTCGAAGAGCACCGAGACCGGCTATGTCCGCCGCATCGAGATCGCCGCCGACGGCCGCTCGGCCCAGGTGCATACCGACGCCTTCTCGCGCAGCGAACAGGACGGCCGGACACGCACCGCCTGCCTGGCCCGCGTCCAGACCCTGACCCTCGCGGGCTCGCGCCTGCGCTCCGCCGGCCGGACCGACAGCTTCCACCGCTGCCCGCGCTAGGCCGGTGCGGCGCTGGAGCGCGGCCATGACGAAAGCGGCCGCGCCTGCTATGTGCCGCGCCGAACGACTCAGAAGGGGAACCGCATGTCCGACGTCATCGTGAGGGATTCCAACGGCGCGGTGCTGGCCGACGGCGATTCCGTCACCCTGATCAAGGACCTGAAGGTCAAGGGAACCTCGGTCACCCTCAAGCGCGGGACCCTGGTCCGCAACATCCGCCTGACCGGCGAGCCGGGCGAGATCGAATGCCGCGCCGAGAAGGTCCGCGACCTCGTGCTCAAGACCGAGTTCGTCAAGAAGGCCTGAGCCTGCACGACGCCTGCTCGCCTCGCGGGAGGGAGCCCGCGAAGCAGGTCGGAGAGAGGGGTCTTCCCCGTCCGGGCGATGAACGGCCGGTGAACGCCGCCCCCCGGCCGCGTTCAGGCCAAGGCGCGCAGTCTCCTCGCCATAGAGGAGTTCGCGTCATGAAGAAGATGGTTCTCGCCGCCGCCGTCGTCACCGGCCTGACGCTCGCCGCCGGCGCGGCCGCTGCCCAGCCCTATGGCTACGGCTACGGCTACGATCGCGGCTACAACGGCTACGGCCGCGACAGCGACCGCGACGGCATCCCCGACCACCGCGAGTGGAACCGCGACCGCGACCGTGACGGCCGGCCCGACCAGTTCGACCGCTACGACAACCGTCGCGACCGCTACGGCCGCTACGACCGCCGCTACGACCGTCGCGGCCATTATCGCGCCGTCCCCCGCTACGGCTACGGCTACGCCCAGCCCTACGCCCCCTACCGCGGCGACTACCGCCGCTACTGATCGCGGTCGCCGCGCTCCGCGGCCGGCCCGACGCCTCCCGGCCGCCGCTTGCCCCCTGGGCGGCGGCCGGGAGACGCTTTCCACTTCCCTCACCCTTTGACGCGGATGGCCCCCGGCGGCTGGCCAAACCGCCATGGGATCGCTACCGAGCCGCATGACCTTCATCATCCTGGCGATCGTCGGCGTCTGGGCGGGCATCCAGAACGCCCTGGCCGGCGGCGGTTCCTTCGTCACCCTGCCGGCCCTGATCCTCACCGGGCTCGACGCGCGGGCCGCCAACATCGCCTCGACCATCGCCCTGTTCCCGGCTCAGGTGACCACCGGCTGGGTCGGCCGCCAGAACGTCTCGGGCGTCGGCGGCCTGCGCTTCCGCACCCTGGTCGCCATAAGCCTGGTCGGCGGGGCGTGCGGCGCGGGCCTGTTGCTGCTGACCCCGTCCAGCTTCTTCGCGCGGATGGTGCCCTGGCTGGTGCTGTTCGCCACCGCCCTGTTCGCCTACGGCAGCTTCTTCCGCAAACCGGCCGCCAACGACCAGCCGCGGGTCGGCCCGCGCGCCGCGGCGACCTTTCAGTTCTTCATCGCCATCTACGGCGGCTATTTCGGCGGTGGCATCGGCTTCCTGATGCTGGCCGCCCTGACCGCCGCGGGCCTCGCCGTGCGGGCGGCGGGCGCCACCAAGAACGTGCTCGCCGGGGTGATGAACGCCGCCGCCGTCGGCATCTTCCTGTTCACCCCCGGCATCCCCTGGCTGCAGGTCGCGGTGCTGTGCAGCGGCGCGGTGGTCGGCGGCTATCTGGGGGCGCAGATGCTCAAGAAGGTCGACGAGCGGCTGATCCGCGGCTTCGTCGTGATCCTCGGCCTCGCCCTCACCGTCGGCCTGTTCCTGCGCCAGGGAAGCTGACGGAACGCGCGGCCGCCGTCGCCCGTTGGCCTCCCGCAGTAAAGGAGGACCGTATGAGCGAGCGTAACGAAAACTCCGCCGTCCCTGGCCAGAAGCCCGGCCCTGGTCCCGGCGCCGGCTCCGGCCCGCCCGGCCAGCCCCCTGAGGCGGGCGACACCCGCCGCACCGACCAGAACAACCAGCACAAGAGCGGCGCCGACGGCACGGGCGGCCCCGGCGGCACGGGCGGCAGCGTCCTTTAGGAACAGCGGTTTTGACCGGCGGGGGTTTGCGGCTATCCAGCCCGGATGTCGCAAGCTCCCGCCTCCGCCCCGCTCGGCTTCGCTCCCAGGGGCTTCGCCCCCCTGGGCTTCGCGATAATCGGAACCGGCATGATCGCCGGCTATCACGCCCGGGCCGTCGCCGGCACGCCGGGCGCGCGTCTCGTCGGGGTGGTCAGCCGGTCCGCCGAGCGCGGCGCGGCCTTCGCGGCCGAACACGGCGTCCCTGTCGTCACCGCCACGGTCGAGGAGATGGTCGCCCGCCAGGATGTCCACGCCGTCGCCATCACCACGCCTAGCGGCGCGCACCTCGATCCGGCGCTGGCCGCCATCGCCGCCGGCAAGCACGTCCTGATCGAGAAGCCGCTCGAGGTCACGCCCGAGCGGGCCGACCGCATCGTCGCCGCCGCCGAAGCCGCGGGCGTCAAGGTCGCCGCCATCTTCCAGGGCCGCTTCGGCGAGGGCGCCCGCACGGTGAAGGCGGCGGTCGACCAGGGGCGCTTCGGCCGCCTGGTCCTGGCCAGCGCCTATGTGAAGTGGAACCGCACGGCCGACTACTACCTCAGCCCCTGGAAGGGCACCTGGGCGCTCGACGGCGGCGCGGCCCTGATCAACCAGGCCATCCACGGGGTCGATCTGCTGCAGTGGTTCGCCGGCCTGCCGACCGAGGTCAGCGGTCGCATCGCGCGCCGGGTCCATACCGGCATCGAGGCCGACGACACCACCGTCGCCACCCTGCTGTTCCCCGATGGCGCACTCGGGGTCATCGAGGCCAGCACGGCGGCCTGGCCCGGCTGGTCGCGGCGCATCGAGATCTGCGGCGAGCACGGCTCCGTCTGCCTGGAGGACGACCGCATCGTCCGCTGGGACTTCGCCGACGCCCGGCCCGAGGACGAGGCGATCCGCTCGGCCAGTCGCGACGACGCCCTCGGCTCCGGCGCCGGGACGCCCGGCGGCATCTCCATCGCCGGCCACCTGCGTCAGGTCGCCGACCTGGTGGAGGCGGTGCGCGACGACCGTCCCCCGGCCATCGACGGCCATGAAGGCCGCAAGGCCGTGGCCCTGGTCCACGCCATCTATGAATCCGCCCGCACCGGCCGGACCGTGCGCCTCTGACCGAGCCGTCAGCGGCCTGGCGCGCCGAAGAGCCGGAGGGCGTTCTGCGACCGGATCCTGGCCGTCTCGTCGGCTGTCAGGCCCAGCCGGTCCAGGGCGTCGAGGTTCTGGGCCAGGGAATACTGCGGATAGTCCGACCCCAGCAGGACATGGTCGATCCCGACGTTCCGCAGGGTCCAGACGAACTCCGCCTCCACCGGGGAATCGGCGACCAGGGCGACGGTGGCCGAGATGTCGAAATAGATGTTCTCGCCGAACAGCCCCTCGGCCGTTCGCGCGGCCTTCAGGATGTTCCAGAAGCGGAAGTTCAGGCCGCCGAGGTGCGCGAAGATGAACTTCGTCTTCGGCGCCGCCAGCGCCAGGTTGAACAGTTCCTCGCTGTCGCCGGGCAGGATGTTGGCGTTGTCCATCATCACGATCACCCCCAGCTCGCCGGCCCGTCGGGCCAGGGCCGTGACCCGCTCATCCGCGGCGTCGAACCTTTGGGTGTGGGGGTGGATCTTGATGACCTTCACGCCCCGCGCCGCGAGCCGCTCCAGCTCCGCCGCCGCCGCCGCCCCGTCGTAGGGATGGACCGTGGCGACCGGCGTCATCCCCGGATGCCTCTGCGCCATGGCCAGCAAGGCGTCGTTGTTGGCCGATATCGCCGCCGGATCGCCCTGCAGCGCCTGGTTGGGACCGCCGAACCACATGGCGGCGTAACCCGCGAGCTGGCCGTCGCCGGCGCCGGCCTTCGCCAGGTAGTCGCTCGCCGAGGCTTCGCCCCGGTGCAGGTGGACGTGGGTGTCGAAGACGCGCGGCTGGGCGGCGGCCGACTGGAAGCCGACGAGCGAAAGCGCCGCCAGCAGGCATAGGGTCTTCATCGCTGCTCCTGTGTCCGGTCCGCCGGAGGCCGAGGATCGGAGCCTAACCCGGTTCCGCTCCGAACACCGCCGCCAAGTCGGCCTCGGCCATCAGCCGCCATTCGCCCGGCGCCAGGTCGGCCGGCAGGTCCAGCGCCCCGATGCGGTCGCGGTGCAGGGCGGCGACGTGGTTTCCGACCGCGGCGAACATCCGGCGCACCTGGTGGTAGCGGCCCTCGGTGATGGTCAGCCAGGCGCTGGTCTCGCTCAGCGGCTCCAGCAGCGCCGGCAGCAGGGGCTTGTCCTCACCCTCCAGCATCAGGTCGCCGGCCGCGAACCGCGCCGCCTCGTCACCGGCCAGCGGCCGGGCCAGGGTGGCGAGGTAACGCTTCGGCACATGCCGCTTCGGCGAGATGATCCGGTGCAGCAGCGCCCCGTCGTCGGTCAGCAGCAGCAGGCCGGAGGTGTCCTTGTCCAGCCGCCCGACGGTGGAGATCGCCGGCTCCCGCTGGCGCCAGCGGCCCGGCAGCAGGTCGTAGACCAGGGCCCCGGCCTCCTTGTGCGAACAGGTCACCCCGGTCGGCTTGTGCAGCATCAGCGCCAGGCCCGGCGGCGGGTCCAGCGGCTGGCCGCTCACCGTCATCCGCGTGCTGAGGTCCGGCGTCGCGGCGATCCGCATGTCTGCGGCCTTCACCCGCTCGCCGTCCAGCATCACCGCCCCGTAGGCGACGAGCTGCTGCACCTCGCGGCGCGAGCCGTAGCCCATGTTGGCCAGCAGCCGGTCCAGTCGGAAGGTCGCGCTCATTTGCGCGCCTCATAGACCTTGAAGCCGTTGGCCTCGGCGCGCAGCTCCACCCGGGCGAACAGCGGCGTCAGCACCCCCTCGTAGGGCAGGTGCCGGTTGGCGACCAGCCAGACGCTTCCCCCCTTGCGCAGCACCTGGTGCGCCCGGCGGATGAAGGCCTGCCCCAGCGCCCTGTCCTCCGCCCCGCCGTCGTGGAACGGCG
This sequence comes from Pseudomonadota bacterium, assembly GCA_023434015.1. Taxonomy (GTDB): domain Bacteria; phylum Pseudomonadota; class Alphaproteobacteria; order Caulobacterales; family Caulobacteraceae; genus Phenylobacterium. Next base: position 6,126 of record JAEYTM010000333.1, read on the forward strand.
GGTTCATCACCACGAAATCGAGGTCGGCGAGTTCCGGCCCGGTCCGAGCGTCGGCCCAGTGGACGCAGGCCCGTGGGTCGTCCAGGTTCCGCCGCGCCGCCTCCACCGCCCGCCGGTCGAGATCGACGAGGTCCAGCCGCGTCACCTTCGGGCTCGACAGCACCGCATGGCCCAGCAGGCCGACGCCGCAGCCAAGGTCGGCGCCTGCGCCGGCCATCGGCGGCAGGGCCTGGACCAGCAGCAGGCTGCCGGGATCGGGCCGGTCCCAGCTGAACACGCCCGGCTGGCTCCACAGGCCGAGGGCGTCGACGATCCGTGGCCGGCCGGCGGTGATCGCCTCCTCCAGTCCTGTGGGGCTCTCGGGCCGTCTGGCGAAACAGATGCGCTGGTGGCGCCGGCCGGTCTCCTCGACCGTGCAGCCGAAAGCCTGCAGAGCCTTGGCGATCCGCGAGCCGCCCTTGTCCTTCGGCGCCAGGGCCGTCAGCGCGCCGCCGGGCTTCAGGGCCCGCAGCGCCAGGGCCAGGACATAGGCGCGTTCCACCGTGCCCGGCGGGGCGGCGACCGTCATGGCCGAAAGGCTTCCCGGGGCCACGTCCTCCAGCGCCGCCGATCCGGGGACCAGCGGCGAGACCTGCACCGCGCCCGCCGAAACCTCGACGAGCTCCGGCGCCGGCGAACCGTAGACGCAGGTGTCGGCAGGGCGATCCGGATCGGCAGGGGTCAAGCGAGAGCCTCAATGTGCGCCCGGCTGGGCGGCGACAGGGCGAATACCGGCGGCCGCGCCCGAAAGTCCAGCGCGAGGCGCCGCTTCCGCTTGCGGCCGCCGGCATGGTTTAACCCGAATGCCAGCGATCGCCGGGGGAGGCCGCCATGTCCGATCAGACGCCCCGCCTCGGCTGCGGCGCCGCCATCCTGCGGGATGGCAGGCTGCTGCTGGTCAGGCGCCGCCGCCCGCCCGAGGCCGACCACTGGGGCCTGCCGGGAGGCAAGGTCGACTGGCTGGAGCCGGTGGCCGCCGCCGTGGCCCGGGAGATCGCGGAGGAGCTGGCCCTGGCGATCCGTCCGGAGCGGCTGCTCTGCGTCGTCGATCACATCGACGCCGCGGCCGGCGAGCACTGGGTGGCGCCGGTCTATCTGGTCGAGGACGCGGTCGGCGAGCCGGTGGTGCAGGAACCCGAGGCGCTCGCCGCCTGCGGCTGGTTCGCGCTCGACGACCTGCCCGCCCCGCTCACCCGCGCGACCCTGCAGGCCCTGGCGCACCTGTCCTAGACCGGCCGGGCGAACGGCTCGCCGGCCGGGATGTATCGCACCGTCGTCTCCGGCGTGAACGACTGGATCCAGTCGGCCACCACCTGCATGCCGATGTCCTCGGTGCCCATGTGGCCAAGGATCAGCAGGCCGCGCGGTCGGCCGAGCGCCGTGGAGTCCGCGGCGAAGGCGGTGAGGTCGCCGGGCGGGCCGCCGTCCGTCCCCTCGGCGGATTCGCCGCCGACGATGACGTCCACCGTCGGATGGGTGATGAAGTTCGGGAAGGCGTAACCGGCCCCGACCGCCACCTTGCGCACCGTCATCCGCGGATCGCCGGTCACGCGATAGGCGTGGACGCCGGTGCGCGCGATCACATAGCGGGTCAGCGCCTCCAGGCTCATCGGCTCGGGCAGGGTCACTACCGGCATGCGGCGAAGCGTCAGCTCCTCGCCCGGGTCCTCTTTCCAGCCCAGCGCCCGGAGCTGGCCGATCAGCATGTGGTCGGGGTTCATCCGGTGGACCAGGTCGTGGTTGCGCCAGACGATCAGGCCGTGGTCGCGGGCGTACTTCAGCTTGGCTTCGTAGACCGGGTCGCCCTCGACATAGCCCTCGGCGATGTCGCTGTCGCGGAACCAGGTGTCCTCGTGCGGGATGATCAGGTTGCGCTTCTCGGCCACGCAGCGCTTCAGCACCGCGAAGGTGGTCATGCCGGTGGTCGCCACCCCGGTCACCGTCGCGTCCGGGTCGCCGACCTTGAAGGTGTCCCGCCGCGAGGGCGTCGCCGGCGCCGGCGTCCCTTCGGCCGCCGCCCGCTCCAGGATGCGCGCGATCAGCTCCCGCGCGGTGGTCATGCGGGCAGCCGCCAGTAGGGGTCGCGCGCCGCCAGGGTCTCGATCCGCAGGCCGCCCAGTGGCGCGCGCAGCCAGGCCGCGGTCTGGGCCAGGCCGGGGGCTTCGGAGAGGATGCGGCCGGCGGCGATCAGCGCCTTCGGATGGCCGGCGTCGGCGCTGTCGCGGACGTACTCCACCAGCTCCCATTCGCGCAGGTCGCCGGCCAGCAGGGCGGCGACCCGCGGCATCGCCCCGACGGTCGCGACCGCGTCCACCGTGCCCGCCGCCAGCAGCACCCGGCGGATCGGCAGGTCGGGGTCGCCGATCGCCCGCAGCCCGCCGTCGGCGCCCAGCGCCCGCCGCACCTGGGCGATCACCCCGCGCAGCGGAGTCTGCGGCACGTGGTGGATGCGCGGATCGTCCGCGTCGCGCCGCCAGCCCAGCGCCTGACCGAGGGCCAGGGTCAGCGGCTCCGGCGTCCGCGCCCGCAGGCTGTCGTTCAGCCGGAACACCGCCAGCCGGCTGCTCTCGATGAAGGCCCGCTTGCCGATCACCACCGGATCGTTGGCCAGCAGCTGCGCCGTCCGCGCCGCCTGGGCCGAGAACGGGGTCGGCTCGGCCGGGGCCACATAGGGCCGCGCATAGAAGGGCGCCTCCAGCGACACCACCAGGTTCAGCCCCCGGCGGCGCGCCTCGTCCAGCACCGCCAGGGTCGGCGAGACCACCACCGCCACCCCGGTGACCGGCGTCGCCGCATCGCCCGCCGCCAGGCCGTCGCCGCGGCCAGCCTGCCAGCCGGCCCCGAACGCCGCCTCGATCCGCTGGGCCGCCTCGCCGACCGTGCGCGGAGTCTGCGCCCAGGCGGGACGGGCCGTGGCCAGGGCGGCGAGGGACGCGCCGCCGCCGGTCAGCGCCCGGCGGCTGTTCGAACTGGCACGGCTTTATTACGACCGCCGGCTCTATGGCGACGCGGTTCCCTACTA